>JAEUOE010000119.1 GCA_016790885.1 Dechloromonas sp.
AAACAATAGGGGTCAGACCCCTATTTAAAGAAGCCGGGGCCATGCTCCGGCTTTTTTGTGAGCGAAAGGTACGGCCCGGCGTATCTGACCGGCCAAGAAAGCAGGCGCCAGCGGACAGTTTGCGTTGATTGGGGATGTAAGCCGGAAACCCAGAAACTTCCATCGTAGGGAACAATAGGGGTCAGACCCCTATTTAAAGAAGCCGGGGCCATGCTCCGGCTTTTTTGTGAGCGAAGGGTGCGGCCCGGTGTATCTGGCTGGCCAAGAAAGCAGGCGCCAGCGGAGAGTTTGCGTTGATTGGGGTTGTAAGCCGGAACCCCAGAAACTTCCGTCGTAGGGGAAGTTGTTGCATGTAATAAGCAAGAGGGTAGAATGTTTCATGTAACGAAAGGAGGCCAACATGTCACATGTCAATTCACGAGTTCAAAAGCACCGCGACGCCTTGCGCATGGCGGGACTTCGCCCAGTGCAAATCTGGGTGCCGGATACGCGCCGCCCGGACTTTGCGGAGGAATGCCGCCGCCAATGCCTTCTCGTGGCTCAGTCCGATAGTGCCGATATGGCCATGCAGCAGTTCATGGACGAAGCCTTGGCAGACGTGGACGGCTGGACGGAATGAGGCGCGGCGACTTGGTGACTGTTGCCATACAAGGCGACGTTGGCAAGCCAAGGCCCGCTTTGGTGATCCAGGCCAATCAGTTTGGCGAGCATACGAGCGTTACGGTATTACCTATCACCAGCACGCTTGTGGCGGCGCCCCTGCTTCGCGTCACGGTGCAACCGAGTGCCGAAAACGGCTTGCAGAAGGCTTCGCAGGTGATGGTAGACAAGGCAATGACGGTGATACGCGAAAAGCTGGGGCCGGCTTTTGGCCGCATCGACCCGGATGCACTGGTGGAGGTAGAGCGCTGTTTGGCGGTGTTCCTGGGTATTGCCAAGTGACGGCAATAATAGGGAGTAAAAGGGGGAAGACGCCTATTTAAAGGAGAAACCGGGGTCTGTCCCGTTTCCCTTGAATGGTTTTCTTACCGCCCCGCTTCAACATCCGCCACAAAAACATAGCCCTGCGAGCGCAGGGTCTTGATGAAGCTGCTGCCGTCGGCCTGTTTGCCGAGGGTGCGGCGGATCTGGCTGACGTGTACGTCGATGATCCGGTCGTAGGGCATGTATTCGCGTTTGAGGACGCGTGACAGGTGTTCGCGCGATAGCGTTTCGTAGGGGTGTTCGAGGAAGGCGAGGAGCAGGGCGTAGCCGGAGACGCCTAGCGGGGTGGTGGCCTGGCTGGCGTGGATCAGTTCCCGCGAGGCGGTATCCAGGGTCCACTCGCCGAAGTGCAGGCGGCGCAGGTCGGCGCGGCCGGGCTGGGGGCTGCGCTGGCTGCGGCGAAGCAGGCCGCGCACGCGGGCGAGCAGCTCGCGCATGTTGCAGGGCTTGGGCATGAAATCGTCGGCGCCGATTTCGATGCCGATGATGCGTTCGATTTCGTCGGAACGCCTTGAGTGGATGAGGACCGGCACATCCGAGGTCTGGCGCAACTGGCGCAGCAATTCCAGCCCGTCGCCATCGGGCAGGCTGAGGTCGAGGATGATGATGTCCGGCGCGTGGTCCAACTGCTGCCACATGACTGCCCCGGTGGCGGCGTGAATGCTGTCGATGCCGGCCGTGGCCAGGGTCGAACTCAGGACGTGGCGGGTGCCGGGGTCGTCTTCAACGATAAGCGCGGTCTGGCGCATCGGGTCTTTCATGCGTGCGAAAATGCGGATTGTAATCGAAGGTAAACAATCGGCTGCTTTTTACTATTCTTCAATAATGATGTGCTTTTCGGCGCGAAATTAAGCACTTGCCGTGCTTTTGAATAATTAATTTGGCATTTGAGCGGATCCGATGACCATTCCCCACTCGCTTGACGGTTTTGACGTGCGCGCCGCTGTCGCGCGCATGCTCGACCAGCCAGACCTGTGGTGGCAGGCGCTCGGGCTTTTCGTCGAGCACTTCTCGGCCTGGGAACAGGCGTGGCAGGCGAGCATTGGCGACGATGCCCAGGAATGCCGGAAGGTGCATGCCGTGAGCAGTGCGGCAGCCAATGTCGGCGCGGTTCGACTGGCCAGCAGCGCCGCTGCCGTGGAACAAGGCCTGCGGGAACGCCTGGCCGGGCGCGCGGCCGAGGCGCTGGAGGCTGCCCGTCGGCAGTTGCAGGCCGATTTTCGCCAGTCATGGCAGGCTGCCGCCGATGCCTGGCGGGCCAACCCCCCGGGGCCGGGAGGCCATGCATGACGGACGGGGTGCCAAGGGTGTCGCTGCGCTCCAGACTGGCCCGGATCAACTTCGTCGTGCTGGCCTTCGCCAGCGTTCTGGTCACGGCCTGCATCGCGCTCACGTCGGCCTGGCTGGCGGTCCAGCGGCAGGTGGACGAGGCCCATCTGCGCCTCGATCTCCTGCGCGAAGGGCAGCCGCCGGCCCTGGTGATTGCCGACGAAGCCGCCGCGGGGCGCCATTTTGCTGCGTTGCGCAGCATGCCCTATCTGCTGGCGGTCGACGTTTTTTCCGGCGACGGCCGTCTCCTGGCCAGTGCCACGCCGGGCGGGGGCGTGGCGAATACCGCGCTGGTCGACCCGGTGGCCGGCCACCATTTTTCCTGGCAGCGCCTCGATATTCTGGCCGCCGCGCAAGTCGGTGGGCGCCCGGACGGCTGGTTGCGCCTGCGCATCGACCTGAGCGGCCTTTACGGGCAATTGCTCGGCTATCTCGGGCTGGTCGCCGTCGAAATGCTGCTGGCGCTGCTCTTTGCCCAGTATCTGCAGTCGCGGCTGGTCGGCCGTTTGATCGAACCCTTGCAGGATCTGACGGCCCACATGACCGACGTGTCGCTCGGCCGGCTCGACAGCCGCGCGGCAGCCAGCCGGGTTGCTGAAATCGACCAGCTGGCGAATGGTTTCAACCAGATGGTCGAGCAGATTCGCGAGCGCGATCGCTGGCTATCCACGCATTTGGGCAACCTGGAGCAACTGGTCGAGCAGCGTACCCGCGAACTGCGCTTCGCCAAGGAGGCGGCGGAAGCGGGCAGCCTGGCCAAAAGCGAGTTTCTGGCCACCATGAGCCATGAGATCCGGACGCCGATGAACGGCGTGCTGGGCATGACCGAACTGCTGCTCGGCACCGACCTGGCACCCAACCAGCGGCAGTTCGTCGAAGCGGTCGACCGCTCCGGGCGGCACCTGCTCGGCATCATCAACGACATTCTCGATTTTTCGAAAATCGAGGCCGGCAAGCTGGAACTGGATGCAGCCGATGTCGACCTGCGGGCGCTGCTGGAAGAGTCGCTCGCCCTGTTCAGCCAGTCGGCCCTGCGCAAGGGGCTGTCGTTACTGGCCGACCTGCCGGACGATGGCCTGGTGGTGCGTGGCGATGCGCTGCGCTTGCGGCAGATTGTCACCAACCTGGTGAGCAACGCCATCAAGTTCACCGAGAGCGGTGAGGTGTCCATAAGCCTGAGGGCCACGGCAATGGCCGATGACAGGCTGCAACTGACGCTGCAGGTCAGGGATACCGGCATCGGCATTGCGGCCAGTTCGCAGGCACACATCTTCGAGCATTTTCGCCAGGCCGACGGCTCAACGACGCGCCGTTACGGTGGAACCGGCCTGGGCTTGGCCATCTGCCGGCATCTGGTGGACATGATGGGCGGCACCATCGGTGTAGACAGCACCCCGGGCCACGGGGCAGTCTTTACGGTCAGGCTCGAATTGGCCAGAGGGCAGCGGGCCATGCCGCGGAACGCCACTGCTGGCGCCGATTCACCAGGGGCGCCGCTGGCCGCCAGCCAGGCACAACCGCCAGCACCGGCAAAACTGCGCGGCCGCGTGCTGGCCGCGGAAGATAACGAGAGCAACCAGATTGTCGCCCGCGCCCAACTGGAACGCATGGGGCTGGAAGTGCTCACCGCTGGCGACGGTCAGCAGGCGCTCGACCGCCTGGCCAACGAGACGGTCGATCTCGTCTTGATGGATTGCCAGATGCCGGTGCTCGACGGCTATGCGGCCACTGCCGCCCTGCGCCAGCGCGAAGCCGGCAGCGAGCGGCACCTGCCGGTGATCGCCCTGACTGCCAGCGCCATGCAGGGCGACGCCGAGCGCTGCATGGCCGCCGGCATGGATGATTATCTGGCCAAGCCCTACAGCGCCGAGGCGTTGTACCCCGTGCTGGCGCGCTGGCTGCCTGCCGAGCGGCGGCAACCCGGCATGGCCAGTGCCGGGCGCTGGGGGGGCGAGGGGGCGGGCACAAGACGTCAACCGCCTGCCGCGGCGGCCATCGACCCGGCAGCATTCGACAAGATCCGCGCCTTGTCGCCTGCCGGTGGCGACGAACTGCTGCCGCAGGTCGTCACGGCTTACCTGCAGGCGGCGGAGCGGGAGTTCGGGCGGCTGGAGCAGGGGCTGGCCGTCGCCGATCCGTCGCTGCTGGGCAAGGCGGCGCATGCCTTGAAGTCAGGCAGCTACAACGTCGGCGCCCTGCAGTTCGCCGCCTGCTGTCAGGCGGTGGAGAGCGCGGCAAGGGAGGGGCGGAATGGCGAATTGCCGGCCCTGGTCGACGAGCTGCGCCTGGCGTGGGGGCCTGTCGATGCCGAGTTGAAGGACTTGCTGAAGGCCTTGCGCCCATGAGCAACCGTCCGTGGCGCATCCTGGTGGCTGACGACGACCCGACGGCGGCGCTGCTCTTTCCGGCTGCCCTGGCCGGCGGTGAATTCGAGCTGACCCTGGTCGATAACGGACTCGATGCGCTCACCGCTTTCCGGCGCCAGGCCTTCGACATGGCCTTGCTCGATGTCGAGATGCCGGGCCTGGATGGCATGGCGGTGTGCGCAGCCATTCGCCAGAGCCATGGCGATGCCTTCCCGGTGCTGCTGGTCACCGGGCGCCACGATGCCGAATTTCTGGCCCGGGCGCAGACCCTGGCGGCCGGGCATCTCGGCAAGCCGGTGGCGTGGGCGGCGCTGGCTAGCATGCTGCGCAGCCGCCTGGCACGGCCGCCAGGCTGAATGCGCCTGCGGCCCGGCCGGCCCCGGCGCAGCGCCCTTTCGCATGAGCGATTGGGCTGCCGGAAGCGGGGGCGCACTCTCTCCTGGCGGCAGTTGACGTAAACGTCAGCTAAAATCCGGCCCGGCGTGCCCGAACGACGCAGAATAACGATAACCCCCACGGAGAACCCATGAAGCACCTGACCCCGGAACAAATGAAGCGTCGCTGGCTGGCGCTCGGCATCGTCGCCCTGGCCTATGTGCTGTCCTTCTTCCAGCGCTTCGCGCCGGCCGGCATCGCCAACGACCTGGCCGCGGCCTTCGATACGTCGGCAGCCTCGCTCGGCGTGCTGGCGGCGACCTATTTCTATGTTTACACCGTGATGCAGGTGCCGACCGGCATGCTGGCCGATACCCTCGGGCCGCGGCGCATCCTGATGCTGGGCGGCGTGATTGGCGGCATCGGCAGTTTCATGTTCGGCCTGGCGCCAACGCTCGACATCGCGCTGATCGGGCGGACCCTGATCGGTCTGGGGGTGTCGGTCGTTTTCATCGCCATGCTCAAGCTGATCGCCGTGTGGTTCGAGGAGAACCGCTTCGCCACCCTGGTCGGGTTCAGCATGCTGATCGGCAACCTCGGTTCGGTACTGGCCGGCGCACCGTTGTCGGCGGTGGCGCAATCGACGGGCTGGCGGGGCGTGTTCATCGGCATCGGTGCCTTGTCGCTGGTGCTTGCCGCGCTGTGCTGGCTGATCGTGCGCGACCGTCCGGAGCAGGACGCGGCAGCGCCGAGCGCGGCGCCGCGTTTCGACCGCACGGTGCTCTTCAACAGCCTGCTGTCGGTGGTGCGCAACCGCGCGACCTGGCCGGCCATCCTGGTCAATACCGGCCTGTGCGGTGCCTTTTTCACCTTTGCCGGCTTGTGGACGGTGCCCTACCTGATGCAGGTGCATGAGATGGCCCGCCCGGTCGCCGCCAGCCACCTGTCCTTGTGGTTCGGCGGTTTCGCCGTCGGCTGCCTGCTGCTCGGCACGCTGTCCGACCGCCTGGGCCGGCGCAAGCCGGTGATCATCGTCGCCAGCCACATCTACGGCGCGATCTGGCTGCTCTTGCTGGCGGGCGTGCGCATGCCGGTGGAAGTGTCGTATGCCCTGTTCGCCGTGCTGGGCCTGGCGACGGCCAGTTTCTCGCTGACCTGGGCCTGCGCCAAAGAGGTCAATCCGCCAATGCTGTCGGGGATGTCGACCAGCGTCACCAATATGGGCAGCTTCCTGGCGGCCGCCCTGTTCCAGCCCATTGTCGGCTGGGTCATGGACCTCGGCTGGAAGGGCGAGATGGTGGCCGGGGCGCGTGTTTACGACCTGGCGGCCTGGCGCGGCGGCCTGGGGGTTGCGGCCACCCTGGCCCTCATCGGCATGATTTGCAGTTGGTGGACAGTCGAGACGCGTTGCCGGAATATCTGGAAGCCTGCCTGAGGCTGTCGCGTATTCCAAAAAAACGATAAGAATCAAGGTTGTCGTGCAGCAGTGGCTTGCCTTGGCTTTATAAATTAGCGTATGCTTATATTTATGAACATGAATATTCTCTCCGCTTTCGTATTGGGCCTGGCGCTGTCGGCCAGTGCAGTTGCCGAGTCCTTGCCGGTAATTGCCGTCAAGCCGCATGCCGTCGATCTGACCTTTCCGTCGGAGGCCGTGGTCGAGGCCATCCAGCAGGCGACAGTCGGGGCGCAAGTGCCCGGCCGCGTGCTGGAAGTGAAGGCCGATGCCGGGCAGACGGTGAAGAAGGGCGATGTGCTGATGCGCATCGACGCCCGCGAGGCCGCCGAAGCGGCGCGCGCAGCCGAGGCGCAGTACGCCAATGCCCGGGTCCATTACGAGCGCACGAAAAGCCTGGTCGCCCAGAAGTTCATGAGTGCCGCTGCCCTCGACAAGGCGAAGGCCGATTTCGATGCCGCTGCCGCCAATCGCGCTGCCGCCGGCGCCAGCCAGAGCCACGCCACCATCCTGGCGCCGATCACCGGTATTGTCGCCCGCCGCCATGCCGAACTGGGCGATATGGCCATGCCCGGTACGCCGCTGTTCACCATTTACCAGCCGGGCGGCCTGCGCGTCACGGCGAGCATCCCGCAGTACCGCCTGAAGGACATGCGTGCGGTGAAGACGGCCCGAGTGGAATTCCCGGAGTCGGGCCAGTGGGTCGATGCGACGGCCGTGCAGGTGTTGCCGACGGCCGATGCAGCCACCCATGTTTCACAGGTGCGGGTTACCTTGCCGACCGTGCCGGAAGCGACGCCGGGCATGTTCGCCCGCGTGCATTTCGTGACCGGCCAGGCGGAAAAACTGACGGTGCCGGCCAGCGCCGTGCTGCGCCGCGGCGAGGTGGCCGCTGTTTACGTGCAGGCTGCCGATGGCCGCCTGAGCCTGCGCCAGCTGCGTCTGGGCGATGCGGTGGGGCGGGGCGAGATCGAAGTCCTGGCCGGCCTGGCGACGGGCGACCAGGTGGTGTCCGAGCCGGTGAAGGCCGCGATTCAATTGAAGTCGGGCAAGTAAGCCATGAGCGCTGAACGCACCTCGCTCGGTATTTCCGGGCGCATCGCTGCCGCCTTCCAGGCTTCGCGCATGACCCCGCTGCTGGCGCTGGTTGCCCTGCTGATGGGTATCTTCGCCACCCTGGTCACGCCGCGCGAGGAAGAGCCGCAGATCGACGTGACCATGGCCGACGTGCTGGTCGCCTTCCCCGGGGCTTCGGCCAAGGATGTCGAAAACCTGGTGGCCCGCCCCGGTGAGCAGGTGCTGTCGCGCATGCATGGCGTCGAGCATGTCTATTCCATGTCGCGCCCCGGCATGGCGGTGATCACCGTGCAGTTCGATGTTGGCGTCAAATACAACGATGCGGTGCTGCGTCTTTACGATACCGTGCATTCGCACCGCGACTGGCTGGCGCCCAACCTGGGCGTCATGGAGCCGGTGATCAAGCCGCGCGGCATCGACGATGTGCCCATCCTCGGCCTGACTTTCTGGACGGCCGACCCGGCGCGTTCGGCGTATGACCTGCAGCAGGTGGCGCGGGCCGTCGAGATTGAACTCAAGCGCATCAAGGGCACCCGCGACGTATCGACGCTGGGCGGCCCCGACCACGCCATCCGGGTGCTGATGGACGCCGAGCGGATGAACGCCTTCGGCGTCACGCCGCAGGACATCGCTGGCGCGCTGAAGGTGTCGAATGCCCTGCAGTCCTCCGGCAACCTGACCGCCGGCAACCGCGAAGTGCTGGTGCAGACCGGCACCTATCTCGAATCGGCGGCCGATGTGAAGCGCCTGGTGGTGGCGGTGCGCGGCGATGAAAAATCGCGCAAGCCGATCTACCTGAGCGATGTGGCCGAGGTGCAGGACGGCCCTGACCAGCCGAAGCGCTACGCCTGGTTCGGCAGCAAGGACGGCGAGTTTCCGGCGGTGACCATCCAGTTGTCCAAGCAGCCGGGCGTCAATGCGGCCGACGTGGCGAGCGGTGCCATCGCCCGCATCGAGGCGCTGAAGAATACGGTGATCCCGGAGGGCGTCGAAGTCACGGTGACCCGCAACTACGGTGAAACGGCCACCGAGAAGGCGCAGAAGCTGATCGGCAAGCTGATCTTCGCCACCGCCTTCGTGGTCGCGCTGGTCTTCTTCGCACTCGGTCGGCGCGAGGCGGTAATCGTCGGCGTTGCCGTGACGCTGACCCTGGCTGCCACGCTGTTCGCGTCCTGGGCGTGGGGCTTCACGCTGAACCGCGTGTCGCTGTTTGCGCTGATTTTCTCCATCGGCATCCTGGTCGATGACGCCATCGTGGTGGTCGAGAACATCCATCGCTGGCAGGGGCTGTATCCCGAGAAAACCCTGCTCGACATCATTCCGGGGGCGGTCGATGAAGTCGGCGGGCCGACCATCCTGGCCACGTTGACCGTCATCGCCGCGCTCCTGCCGATGGCCTTCGTGTCCGGCCTGATGGGGCCGTACATGAGCCCGATCCCGATCAATTCGTCGATGGGCATGGCGCTGTCGCTAGCCATCGCCTTCGTGGTGACGCCCTGGCTGGCAGCCAGACTGATGAAATCGCACGGTGCCGGCCATGGCCAGCACCAGCCGTCGAAACTCGATGCCAGGCTCGACAGCACCTTCCGCAAGCTGCTGACGCCCTTCCTCGATCCGTTGAAAGGCGGTGCGGCGCGCGTCAAGCTGGCCATCGCCATCGTGCTGCTGATCGCCGGTTCGGTGTCGCTGGCTTATTTCCAGCTGGTCGTGCTGAAGATGCTGCCCTTCGACAACAAGAGCGAATTCCAGGTGGTGGTCGATCTGCCGGTCGGTACGCCGGTCGAGGAAACCGCCCGCGTGCTGCGTGAAATCGGCGCCGAGCTGGCCAAGGAAGCCGACGTGGTCAATTACCAGGCCTATGCCGGCACGGCCAGCCCGATCAATTTCAACGGCCTGGTCCGCCAGTACTACCTGCGCGCGGCGCCGGAGAAGGGTGACATCCAGGTCAACCTGGCCGACAAGAAGCACCGTTCGCGGCAGAGCCACGAGATCGCGGTATCGGTGCGCGAGCGCATCGAGGCCATCGGCAAGAAGAACGGCGGTGTCGCCAAGGTGGTCGAAGTGCCGCCCGGCCCGCCGGTCATGTCGCCCATCGTCGCCGAGGTCTATGGCCCCGATTACGCTGGCCAGATGGCGGTCGGCAAGCAGGTGCGCGCGGCCTTCGAGCAGACGGCGGATATCGTCGCCATCGACGATTACATCGAGGCGGATTCGCGCAAGTTCGTGCTGCACGTGCTGCAGAGCAAGGCGGCGCAACTGGGGGTGGCGCAGAGCGACATCGTCGAGGTGGTCGGCATGGGGCTGGCCGGCATGGATGTGACGCCAGCGCGCAATACCGAATCGAAATTCGAGATTCCGGTACGCGTGGTTTTGCCGGCTGAAAAACAATCGACGCTCGATGCCCTGCTCAAGCTGCGCGTGCGTTCCCGCGAAGGCCGCCTGGTGCCGGTTTCCGAACTGGTCGAGGTGCGCGATGTGGCGCGCGAGAAGGCGATCTACCACAAGGATCTGCTGCCGGTGGTCTACGTGGTCGGCGACATGGGCGGCAAGCTCGATTCGCCGCTCTACGGCATGTTCGACATCCGCAGCAAGGTCAATGGCATGGCCCTCAAGGAAGGCGGCACGCTGGGCGAGTGGTTCATCCGCCAGCCGTCCGATCCCTACGCCGGCTACAGCGTGAAGTGGGACGGCGAGTGGCAGGTGACCTACGAAACCTTCCGCGACATGGGTATCGCGTACGCCGTTGGCCTGATCCTGATCTACCTGCTGGTCGTCGCCCACTTTGGTTCGTACCTGGTGCCGCTGATCATCATGGCGCCGATCCCGCTGACCATCATCGGCGTGATGCCCGGCCACGCGCTGTTCGGCTCGCAGTTCACCGCCACCTCGATGATCGGCATGATCGCGCTGGCCGGCATCATCGTGCGCAACTCCATCCTGCTCGTCGATTTCATCAAGCAGCAGGTGGCGGCCGGCATGAATTTCCACGACGCGGTGATCCAGTCCGCCGCCGTGCGTGCCAAGCCGATCGCCCTGACCGCGCTGGCCGCCATGCTCGGCGCGCTGTTCATCCTCGACGACCCCATCTTCAACGGCCTCGCCCTGGCCCTCATCTTCGGCATCCTGGTGTCCACCCTGCTCACGCTGGTGGTCATCCCGGTGCTGTATTTCTCCGCTTTCAGAAAGGAACATCAATGACCATCGAACGTGCAATCCGCATCATGGCCGGCTTCTTCGTCGTCCTCTCCCTGGCCCTCGGCTGGCAAGGCAGCCCGATCTTTGTTTCCGAGTGGTTCCTGGCCTTTACCGCCTTTGTCGGCCTGAACCTGGTACAGAGCGGTTTCACCGGCTTCTGTCCGCCGGAAAAACTGCTCGCCAAAATGGGCTTCAAGCGCGGCAA
>JAEUOE010000122.1 GCA_016790885.1 Dechloromonas sp.
CGGCCTGCTGGGCGTGAACGCCCTGTCGGCCGGCGTCTGGTACATCGCCATCGATTTCCAGCTGTTTGCGCTGATGGCCATCCTGCTCTGGGCCGGCCGGCGGCGCCTCGTTGCGCCGGCGCTGGTGCTCGCCGTCGCCACTGCCTCGCTGTTCTGGTTCAACCGCGATGCCGGCTGGGACAACTGGGCGCTCTATTTCTTCGGTTCCTACGGCCTGGGTGCTGCCGCCTGGTGGGCTTCGGAGCGCAAGCAGATGTCGGCCTGGCTGGGCGTCATGCTGACCGTCGCCGTCGCCGCGTTGATTGTCGATTTCCGCCTGCGCATTGCGCTGGCCCTCGCCGTTGCGCTGCTGCTCGGCTTCGGACGGCGCAGCGGCCTGCTCGAAACATGGCCGGATGCCCGGCCACTCGCCTTCCTCGGCCAGATTTCCTATTCGCTTTTCCTGGTGCACTTTCCGGTGCTCTTACTCGCCAACACCCTGTATGCACAAAGCGGCTTGCATTCGCCCATCGCCACCGTGCTCGGCCTGGGCCTGGCGTGGGCAGCCAGCATTGGCGCGGCCACCCTCTTCTATCGCTGGATCGAGTGTCCGGAAGCCAGCCGGCGGATCACCACTGCATTGGGCTGGCTGGTCGGCAGCCTGCAGGGTGTCGCCTGCAAGCTGCCGGTGATCGGCTCCCTGCTGCCGCGGCGGAGTTAATCCGCCAGTTCCGGGCGCTCCCGGAAGAACGCCAGGGCCTCGGGATTGGCCAAGGCCTCGACGTTCTTGACCGGCTGCGCATGGACGACGTTGCGTACCGCCAGTTCGACGATCTTGCCTGACTTGGTGCGCGGAATGTCCTGTACCTGCACCACCTTGGCCGGCACGTGGCGCGGCGTGGTGTTGTCGCGAATCTGTTTCTTCACCCGGTCGATCAGCGCGGCATCGAGCGCGTGGCCTTCCTGCAGCTTGACGAAGAGCACGACGCGCACATCGTCATTCTTGCCCGGCGGCCAGTCCTGGCCGATGACCAGCGATTCGAGGATTTCCGGCAGCTGCTCGACCTGGCGATAGATTTCGGCGGTGCCGATGCGCACGCCACCGGGGTTCAGCGTCGCATCGGAACGGCCATAGATAATCATGCCGTCGTGGGCGGTCAATTCGGAAAAATCGCCGTGGCACCAGATGTTGTTGAAGCGGTCGAAGTAGGCGGCCTGATATTTTTTACCGTCGGTGTCGTTCCAGAAGCCGACTGGCATCACCGGGAAGGGCTTGGTGCACACCAGTTCGCCCTTTTCCGAACGCACCGGCTGGCCGGCATCGTCAAAGACATCGACGGCCATGCCCAGACCGCGGCACTGGATCTCGCCGCGATAGACCGGCAGTACCGGGTTGCCGAGGACGAAGCAGGAAACGATGTCGGTGCCGCCGGAAATCGAGGCAAGCAAAATATCCTGCTTGATTTCGCGATAGACCCAGTCGAAGCCTTCCGGACTGAGCGGGCTGCCGGTGGAGAACAGGGCGCGCAGTGCGGCGAGGTCGTGGGTCTTGCCCGGCGTCAGGCCGAGCTTGGCGGCGGCGTCGATGAACTTGGCCGACGTGCCGAAGTGGCTCATCTTCTCTGCTTCGGCATAGTCGAACAGCACCTTGCCCTTGGCGGCAAACGGCGAGCCGTCGTAGAGCAGCAGCGTGGCGCCGGCGGCGAGGCCGGACACCAGCCAGTTCCACATCATCCAGCCGCAGGTGGTGAAGTAGAACAGCCGGTCGCCGGGGCGCACGTCGCTGTGCAGCTGATGTTCCTTGAGGTGCTGCAGCAGCACGCCACCATGGCAATGGACGATGCATTTAGGCACGCCGGTGGTGCCGGAAGAGAACATGATGAACAGCGGGTGATCGAAGGCGACTCTTCTGAAAATCGGGGCGTTTTCCGGGTTCACCGCGCCCGGAACGAAGTCCCCTTGGGGGACAGCAATGTCATTCCACTGCACCGCATTGGCGATGGCGCCGATTTCCGGCCGCTCGGCCAGATAGGGAACAACCACGGTCTTCACCAGCGAAGGCATCCTGGCGACGACCTCGGCATTCTTTTCCAGGCAATCGACGGGCTTGCCGTTGTACCAGTAGCCATCGACACAGATCAGCACTTTCGGCTCGATCTGCCCGAAGCGGTCGAGCACACCCTGCACCCCGAAATCCGGCGAGGCGGAGGACCAGATGGCGCCGAGCGCGGTGGCCGCCAGCATGGCGACCAGGGTTTCTGGCAGGTTGGGCAGGTAACCGGCAACCCGGTCGCCTTCGCCAACGCCGGCGTCGATCAGGAAAGACTGGAAGCGGACCACCTCGCGTGCCAGCTCGGCGCGGCTCATGCGCCGTTTGACCTTGTCCTCGCCCCAGAACACCAGCGCCTCGCCGTCATCGCGGTTTCGCAGCAGGTTCTCGGCGTAGTTCAGGCGTGCCTGCGGGAACCAGCGGGCGCCGGGCATTTTATGGCCATCCTCAAGCACCTTGTCGCCGCGTTCGCCAACGGCACCGCAGAAGTCCCAGATCGTCGTCCAGAAGCTTTCCGGCTGGTCGACCGACCACTGCCAGAGATCGGCGTAGGTCGTGTGGCCGGTCTGGCGCATCAGCGCCGCCATGCGCGTAGCGGCAGCGCGTTCGGGCGTCGGTTGCCAGAGGGGTGTCGGGTCGATGGCGTAGGTCATGGTGTCTCCTCGGTCGTTTTTATTCGGCGTCCGGCTGGGCCGCCGGTGCCGCCTTCTGGAAAGCAGGCAGTTGTTCGCAGGCGTCGACGATACGCCGGATGGTCGGCAGGTCGTCGAGCGGGCAGTTGAAGCGGCGGGCGTTGAAGACCTGCGGCACCAGGCAGCAGTCGGCCAGCCCCGGCGTTTCGCCGTGGCAGAAGGTGCCGGTACGCGGGTGGCCGGCAAGCAGTTTCTCGACCGCGAGCAGGCCGTCGTTCACCCAGTGGCGATACCAGGCGTCCTTCTGTTCCTGCGTCGCGCCGAATTCGCGGCCGAGATATTGCAGGATGCGCAGGTTGTTCACCGGATGGATGTCGCAGGCGATGGTCTGGGCGATGGCGCGGACGCGGGCACGGCCTTCAGCAGAGGCCGGCAGCAGGCGCGGCAGCGGGTGGGTTTCATCGAGATACTCGATGATCGCCAGCGACTGCGTAAAGGCGAGATCGCCGTCCTCCAGCGTCGGCACCGTGCCCAGCGGGCTCTTGCTGCGGTATTCCGGCTGGTTCTGCTGGCCGCCGTCGCGCA
>JAEUOE010000196.1 GCA_016790885.1 Dechloromonas sp.
GAACTGCTCGATACCGAGCGTCGCGTCGCCATCGAAAAGGCCCGCGAAGCCGGCAAGCCGGAAGCCATGCTGGAAAAGATCGCCGAAGGCACCGTCCAGAAGTACCTGAAGGACGTTACGCTGCTCGGCCAGGTCTTCGTCAAGGCTGAAGATGGCAAGCAGACCATTGAGCAACTCCTGAAGGCCAAGGGTGCTTCCGTTGCCAGCTTCACGCTGTTCATGGTTGGCGAGGGCATCGAGAAGAAGGTTGACGACTTCGCCGCCGAAGTGGCCGCCCAGGCTGCTGCCGCTGCTGCCAAGAAGTAATTGAAAGGAATGCCGATGACCACGCCCAAATACAAGCGCATCCTCCTGAAACTCTCCGGCGAGGCCCTGATGGGCAATGACGCCTATGGCATCAATCCGCAAGTGATTGCCGGGATCTGCGGAGAGATCAAGGCGGTTGCCGACATGGGTGTGGAAATCGGTGTCGTGATCGGCGGTGGCAACATCTTCCGCGGCATGGCCGGCACGGCCACCGGGATGGATCGCGCTACCGCGGATTACATGGGCATGTTGGCCACGGTAATGAACGCCATGGCACTGTCCGACGCAATGCGTCAATGCGGCCTGAATGCCCGCGTGCAGTCGGCTCTGAATATCGAGCAGGTGATCGAGCCCTATATTCGTGGCAAGGCCATCCGCTATCTCGAAGAAGGCAAGATCGTGATCTTCGGTGCCGGTACCGGCAATCCCTTCTTCACGACCGATACCGCTGCAGCATTGCGCGGCTCGGAAATCGGTGCCGAAATCGTGCTCAAGGCAACCAAGGTTGATGGTATCTACACGGCCGACCCCAAGAAGGATCCGGCGGCGACACGTTATGACAAGATCAGCTTCAACGAAGCGATCTCGAAAAATCTCGCGGTCATGGACGCGACGGCCTTTGCCCTGTGCCGCGATCAGAAATTGCCGATCAACGTATTCTCGATCTTCAAGTCCGGCGCGCTGAAGCGCGTGGTCTGTGGCGAAGACGAAGGTACGCTGGTCTACTGCTGAGGAGAGACAGATGATTGCAGAACTGAAGAAAAACGCAGAACACAAAATGCAAAGATCCCTGGAGGCATTGAAGAATGATCTCCTGAAAGTCCGTACCGGCCGTGCCCACACCGGCCTGCTCGACCACGTGCAAGTGGATTATTACGGCTCCATGGTTCCGGTGAATCAGGTGGCCAACATCACCCTCGTCGACGCCCGTACCATCGGCGTTCAGCCGTGGGAAAAGAATATGCTGCAAAAGGTTGAGAAGGCCATCCGCGATTCCGACCTCGGTTTGAACCCCGCCTCGCAGGGTGAGATGATCCGTGTTCCGATGCCGGCCCTGACCGAAGAACGGCGCAAGGAAATGATCAAGGTCGTCAAGCATGAAGGCGAAGGTGCCAAGGTGGCGATCCGCAATCTGCGTCGTGATGCCAACACGCACCTCAAGGATGCCCTGAAGAAAGGGGAAATTCCCGAGGATGACGAGCGCAAGGCACAGGACGACATCCAGAAGCTGACCGACAAGTTCATCGTTGAAGTCGACAAGATGCTCGCCACGAAAGAGGCCGAGCTGATGCAGGTTTAAGCCGGTTCCGCGCGGACATCCGGCTGCATGGCCTTTTTTTCAAGTTCGACCCGTCAG
>JAEUOE010000255.1 GCA_016790885.1 Dechloromonas sp.
TCCTTCATCTCATCCTTGCGTAGCGGCGGCATTCGGCCGACCGATGACGCCGAGATGCGCCTGAAGAAATCGCTGCTGGTTTTCGCAACCGGTCTGTTCTGCACCGGCTCGATGCTGTGGCTGTTCCTCTATGGCCAGATGGGACCGCAGTTTTCGGCAACGGCGCCCTTCGTCTTCCAGTTGCTGCTCGTCGCCAACCTGATCTATTTTTTGCAGAGCGGCAATTTCGACTGGTTCCGCATCACCCAGCTATCGCTCTTCCTGTTCGCACCTTTTGTCGTGCAGTGGAGCATCGGCAACTTCATCACGGCCAGCGGCACCAGCCTGTGGGGCTTGCTGGCACCGATTGGTGCCGTGCTGTTTTGCGGGCCGCGCGAGTCGATAGCCTGGTTCATCGCCTATATTTTCCTGACGGCGCTATCCGGCTTTTTTGACTACTACCTGGCCGGTGCGCCGGTCAGCAACACCCACAAGGTGTCGACTGAAACCAGCGTGGTCTTTTTTGCGCTGAACTTCGCGGCCATTTCGAGCATCGTCTATCTGCTGCTGCGCTACGCCATCGTCGAGAAGGGCAAGCTGCAGGCCACCCTGCAGGAAACCCACCGCCTGCTGCAGGAAGAGCAGGATCGTTCCGAACGCCTGCTGCTCAACATCCTGCCCGGGCCCATCGCCGAACGGCTGAAGCATGACAACCAGGCCATTGCCGACGGTTTTTCCGATGTGACAGTGATGTTCGTGGATATCGTCAATTTCACCCGCCTGGCCGAGGGCATGACGCCGCAACAGGTGTTCGCCATGCTCAACCGGATTTTCTCGTCATTCGATGAACTGGCCGAGCAGTACGGCATGGAGAAGATCAAGACCATCGGCGATGCCTACATGGTCGCCGGCGGGCTGAACAACGAAACGGGCAACTACACCCGTTCCATCGCCGAACTGGCCATCGCCATGCGCGACCTGCTGCATCGGGATTTCACGGTCAACGACCTGCACCTGGACGTCCGCATCGGCATCGGCACCGGCCCGGTGGTTGCCGGCGTGGTCGGCAAGAAGAAGTTCATCTACGACCTGTGGGGCGACACGGTCAATCTGGCCAGCCGGATCACCAGCGAGGGCACGCCGGGCATGATTCACGTGGATGGCACCACCTTCCAGCGCCTGGCTGAAGCCTTCGATTTCTCGGCGCCGATGGAGATTTACCTCAAAGGCAAGGGCAACACCCGGGTTTATCGCCTGAACAAGCTCAAATAACCGGCGCCAGGGCAAAGGTGACCCGCCCCGGCCGGCTTTCGGCAAGGGCCAGCCGATAGCCCAGCGCATCCGCCTGGCGAGCCGCATGATAGAGACCAATACCCAGGCCATCATTGGAGAGCACCGGCTCGCGAAGCAATCCGTCGGCCAGCGCGGGGGCAATGGCGGAACCATCATCGGTCACGCTCAAGGTCACCCCATCGAACGCCACGCTGATCGACAACCCCGGCTCACGCTGGCGTTTGGCCAAGGCGTTCTGCAGCAGGTTTTCGGCCACGCTGTCGAACAAGGCACCGGGCAGCATCTGCCCCGAGCCCTGCCCGCCCACCCATGCGATGCCGGCATGCGCGTAGCGGTCCTGCAGGCGCTGCCACCACAGTTCGGCAGCGACAGCTTGCGCATCCTCGCGTTGCGGCGACTGCAGTTT
>JAEUOE010000271.1 GCA_016790885.1 Dechloromonas sp.
GTCGATCACCATCACCAGTTCCAACGACGAAATCCACATCCTGGCCAAGGAGAAGATCGTGCTCCAGGCCGGCCAGTCCTCCGTCACCCTCGAAGGCGGCAATATCACCTTCGCCTGCCCGGGGAAGTTCTCGGTCAAGGGAAGTGGGAGTGCTTTCTTGGGACCGGGGTCTAGTCCGGCTCAGAGCGAAGCGCTGCCGGATTCGCGGGTGAAGATGTTTGATGAGACATTTCGGGCGGTTGACAAGGTTTCTGGCATGCCAATCGCCAATCAACCGTACCGCATCGAAACGATGCAAGGTGATGTCTTCGAAGGCGTAACGGACGATCAAGGCAGAACCTCCCGTATCCCAACGACCGATCCCCAGAGCGTCAAGCTTTACTGGACAAACATCACGGAAGAAACGGCGTGGCCCGATGATTCTCCGGAAACGGATTGCTAACCATGGCCAACCCACAAAACACCAAACCAGCAGCGAACGCGACGACGAATGCAACGCCTGGCACTTGTGTCGACGCCAAGTGCGCGCAAAAGCACAAAGTCACTTACCGCTTTGTAATTACCTCCAAGCCCGACTTGAACATGCCCTACGCAGTTGCCATCGGTGGCGCCGTAGATCCGGCTTTCAAAGATCGCGCCTTCGGTGTGGCATGCAAAAATGGCAAAATCGAGTTCTACGCGGAGAGCGGCAAGGAAGTTAAGCTTTACCTTAATAGCGACGCCAGTCCGGACTTTCGCAAGGAGCCGGTCTACGCGGTTAGGGTTGGCAATGGCCCGCTGAAGGTGACGATTACCGAAAAGAGAGGCGAGCATGCCGACAAGGATGCGCCGACGTTGAAAGAAACCAGGATCAGCGAACCCGATAAAAACGGGACAACGGTAACAACGCAGTACTACACCGCATCGCTAACCGGCGATATCTGGCTCAAGGTTACGCACAAATACAGCATTGACGAGGCCAAAGCCAGGATTCCGCCGACGACGGGAGCAGAAATCAAGGCCGCCGTATTGAAGTTTTACGATGGCAGCCTTTCCGATGCATCGCCCACGTTGAGCGTGACCGTACCCAAGCCAAGCGGTAACGGGACTCAAACCATCGTCATCGATCCGAACAAATCGGAATCGATGAGCAACGTCAATGCCAATATTCAGGCTGCCATCGACTTGTACAAAGATGTGCTGCCTCGGGTGCATCCGGAAGGATTTGTGGCGCTGCTCGAAGCGGCGCAGGATGCGGGAATCGAAACCCTCAAACTCACCTCGACCTGGCGGCCCATGATCGGCTCCATCGCCCACCGTGCGGGACTCGGTCTCGACGTAAACTACCTCGACAATGCACAACTCAACCGCGAGGAACTGCGAGGCAAGAAACCGACAAAGTCTGCTGACGATAACGTGAGCGACGAGGAGAAACGGCTCTTTGCCGAGAAGGAGAAGGCGGACAAGGAATTACAAACGGCTACAGAAAGCAAGGACGCGCTGGAGAAGCAGCAGGCAGAGCTGAAGGGCCTCAAAAAAACCAATCCTGGCAAGGTCGATCCGCTCAAGGAGGCGGCACTGGCTAAGGCGCTTGAAGAAGCGACAGAAAATATCAAAAAAGCGCAGGATGCTAAAAACTCCGCCAGCGCAGCTTGGAATAAAGAGCGCGACAAAAACGAACCCGAGAAGGTCAAGGGCTACCGGGCCAGCCTTTCAAAGTGCAAGAGCGTCAGCCAAATCTTCGACCCCTGGTTCATGGACGCCAACACGCAGGACCAGATTGCCGCCAAACCCAATGAGCAGCGAGACCCCAATGAAAAGCTCCACGCCCATCACCTGCACATCACCGTGCGAGAACCCAAGATCAGGAAGTAGGAATATGTGGATTAATAGAATGCGGTCTTTGATTGGCTGTGGCGTCGTGCTTGGGGCTGCATCCATTGCTCATGCAGGAGAGCAACTTCCTGCTACCCAATGGTGGATCGAGCGCCCTTGGGAGTTTCGGTACTTCATCAATATAGAGACTGTTCAACATATGAAATGGGGAATCAAATACTGGCAAGAAAAGAGCCAACTATCAAAGCCAAAAGGATTTGGGATTTACGAAGGCATCTTTCCCTACGTCGAAGTCGCCAAAATACGCACATCGCCAAATGACGATGACTTTGATCGATCTATTGCCAAACTCGTCATCGAATTCGACGAATCCGGCAACATCAAGACACCGCACACCGGCCCCCAAGGACTGGCTGGGCATCTGAATCGCCTATACAGCATCGTGCTTGCCGCCGGCTCAACGGAAAACGATTGGGAATTTTTGCTCGGCTACTGGTACACCGGCCGAAGCGACGACGATCTTGTCTTCGCGCCGGCCATCTGCAATTACAAGGATATGGACGACAGCACCGCTGAGATAGGGCGATATAGAAAAGGCTTTACTGCCGGCTTTACCCACGGCAATTTCGGCTGCCGTGAATGGGGCTACTACCTCAAAAGTGATGAGCACCCTTACATCGACATTACCTCCTACCAATGGGAGGAGGATGGAACAAGACCGGCCAACAAGAAGGGGCATCGCCCAAAGAAGCTCGTTGCCTACGTGCATGCCACCATCGGCTGGGGCCGTTTTGATGTGCCGCCCAAACCAGTGATCGGCAAGGCATTCGATACCTGGGTCTGCTTCCACGAATGCCCCAACGGCGAAGCTCCCGGCATCATTCCCGACATCAAGGCATGGGCCAAAGCCAATAGTTGGCCGGTACCCAAACCGCCCAAGAAACAACCAATGTTCCCGGACCGCGAATTCAAGCGCGGTGAGTTCATCGACTGATTTCAGGTACCCCTCCCTCCCTTCTCGGCCGGCCATGAAGCCAGTGCCAACCACCCCGGCGTTCTCTCCGGCTGGATGAGTCACAACCACGAGGCTGGCCATAACCAATGGGTCGTCGACGACGCCCCAGGGCAGTTGCGTACCCGCCTGGCCACCAGCGAGAATGCCGGTCAGCTCGGTTTGGGGCATCTGGTGCATCAGGCCCCGGAAAGCGCCAGCCGGGGTGCCTGGCGCGGCAGCGGCTTTGAACTCAGGACCGATGGCTGGCTGGCCGTACGGGCTGGGGAAGGTATCCTGATTTCAGCGACGGCACGCCCGAATGCGCAAGGCACCCAAATGGACGTGGCGGAGACGGTGGCACAGCTTAAAGCTGCCCAGGAAACCGCCAAGGCCTTGTCCGATGCCGCAAGCCAGCAACAGGCCTTGCCGCTCAAGGCCAATGCGGCCCAGGAGCGTTTCATCAAGGCGATCGATCCGCAGCAGGAAGGCAAATTCACCGGCAGCGTCGGTGGTCAGGAAGCAAAGAAAGCTCAGGCCGCTCGCCGAGAATTGGGCGAGCCGACCGAACGCTTCGCGCAACCCTTCATCCTGAGCGAAGCACCGGGCGACATCGGTCTCGCCAGCCCGGCCAGCACGCTCCTCTTCGCCGGTGCCAACCTGCATGCCACGGTGCAGCAGGATCTGCATATCGCCAGTGCGCATACCGTCTCCACCGCCGCCGGCCACGGTGCCAGTTGGTTCAGCCATTCAGGCGGTATCAAGAGCATCGCCCAGGCGGGAATGCAGACCATTCAGGCCAATACCGACCAGATGGAAATCCTGGCCGATCAGTCGATCACCATCACCAGTTCCAACGACGAGATCCACATCCTGGCCAAGGAGAAGATCGTGCTGCAGGCCGGCCAGTCCTCCGTCACCCTCGAAGGCGGCAATATCACCTTCGCCTGCCCGGGGAAGTTCTCGGTCAAGGGGAGCGGGAATGCGTTTATGGGGCCGGGAAATGGGGCAGCGAGTTTGGAAAAGCTTCCAACAGGGAAGGTCACAGCCATCCCGCCATCGACCGATGTCCCGACCTTGGCGTCAGGGGTGTTTAGCCAAGCAGTAGGTTTCGAAGGCTACCCTTCCAACTGGCTTCCCTTTGCCCAAAAAAATGTACAAGCATACGATGGTGACGTTTCCCTGGCCTTCGATTCATTGTCGAACGACCAAATGTTCACCCAGAGCTTCCCTACCGAAGACAAAACGCCTCTGCGCTACGCCTTGAATCTGAAATCGTCATGGACCATCGAGGAATCCGTAGATGTCGCAAGCATCCCGAATGGCGAGTCTGCCAATGAACCGGAGGCTGCATGAGCTATATGAATCGCCCCGGGAATTGAGGAGGCTCCATTTCTTGAGAGAATGGAGCCATGAGCAAGACAAACAAATATTCCCCGGAAGTCAGAGAGCGTGCCGTACGGCTGGTGCAGGAAGCGCGTAAGGACCGGCCATCGCTATGG
>JAEUOE010000049.1 GCA_016790885.1 Dechloromonas sp.
GCCGGTGACCTTGAGCTTGGTCGAGGTCACCGAGCCGGTGTAGCGGCCGATGCCGTAGCCGGCCAGGTGGTTGGCGGCGACCTTGGCCTGCTCGAAGAGCGGAGCGACCAGGCCGTAGGCGATGCCGCGGTGGCTGACGCACTCGCCGACGGCATAGACCTTGGGGTCGTAGGTCTGCATGGTGTCGTTCACCACGATGCCGCGGTTGCAGTAGATGCCGGATGCTTCGGCCAGCGCGTAGTTGGGTCGGATGCCGGCAGCCATCACCACCAGGTCGGCCGGAATCTGCAGCCCGTCCTTGAAGCGGATGGCGGCGACACGGCCGCTCTCGCCCTGGATCAGCGCTTCGGTCTGGGTCTGCAGCAGGAACTTGAGGCCCCTGTCCTCCAGCGACTTCTGCAACATCCGGCCGGCCACTTCGTCGAGCTGGCGTTCGAGCAGCCACGGGCCGAGGTGCACCACGGTGACATCCATGCCACGCAGCTTGAGGCCGTTGGCCGCTTCCAGGCCGAGCAGGCCGCCGCCGATGACCACGGCGTGCTTGTGCCTGGCCGCGGCATCGATCATCTCGTCGGTATCCTTGATGTCGCGGTAACCGATGACGCCCGGCAGGTCGTTGCCCGGGATGGGCAGCATGAAGGGCGTCGAGCCGGTGGCGATGAGCAGGCGGTCGTAGGATTCCTCGGTGCCGTCGTCGGCGATCACCTTGCGCTTGACGCGGTCGATGGTCTTGACCTGCTTGCCGGTGTGCAGGGTGATGTTGTTCTCGGCGTACCAGTCGAGCTCGTTGAGGATGATGTCCTTGATCCCCATTTCGCCGGCCAGCACCGGCGAGAGCAGGATGCGGTTGTAGTTGGGGTGCGGTTCGGCACCGAAGATGGTGATGTCGTAGTGATCCGGCTTGATCTTCAGCAGTTCTTCGACGGTGCGGACACCGGCCATGCCGTTGCCGATCAGGACAAGACGAGGTTTGCTCATGTTTAGGCTCCAACGTTGCGCGCACCTTGCGGTGCAATTTTTTTCAGCGCATGACGTCGTTGCCATCGGGCCGCCCTCGTTGGCGGTTTGTTCGCTGCTTCGCACACCTCATTGCAATCGGCGTGCCAGGCAGCTATCCCTATGATTTTTTGTAACTTATTAAAACACCCGCCAGGGGGAGCGCACCAAATTCGTGCGCTTCAAACCATGGCGGTGCAGCAAAACCGCTCAGTTGCTGCCGGTGAGCATGCCCGTTGCCTCAACGGCAACGATGGCTTTGGCCTGGTTGAAGTCTTCGGCATAGCCGCTGGCGAACAGCAGGCAGGCGAGTTGATTGGCGATGGGCTTGGGCAGCGGAATCTGCTTGTCGAGTACCCGGCGGATCCAGCGTGCCGTACTGGCCGCATCGGCGGCTTCCGGCAGATTGGGCAAGGTGCGCAGGCTTTCATGTTCGGCTTCGAACAGGATGTCGGAAACGCCGTCGTGAACGTGCTCCAGCCGCGGCCGGCGCTTGGCATTGGCGTAGGGTTCGCCTTCCGTGCCGCGCAGCAGCAGGCCGCGCTGGCCACGCACCTGCATGATGTTGCGCATCAGCTCGATGAAATCCGGGTGCGTCGCCGGGGCGACCAGTACTGCCTCGCCACGGAAGGGATCGAGCAGCTTGACCAGGCTGTGCGCGCTGTTGCGCACACCCATGCGGGCGCGCAGCGAGAGCAGGTTGTGAATACCGGGGCACAGCGCACTGAGGGGCAGGAAGGCCAGCCCCTTCTCGTCCAGCCCGGCCTGGGCCTGCAGCACGGAAGCCACCGGCAGGACATCGAGTTCGCGGAAAATGTGGGCCGAGGTAACGCGGCCGTAGCCCTCGATCAGGCCGTGGACCAGGACCGGCACCCCGAAGCGCTGCAGCAGCAGGGCGAGCAGGGGCGTCAGGTTGGCTTCCTTGCGCGCCCCGTTGTAGGTCGGCAGGACGACCGGCCGGCCACGCCCATGCGGCATCTCGAACTGATGGGTGCGCTCGTCGGTCGCCGCCAGGAAACCGAGCATTTCGTCGAGCGACTCGCCCTTGACCCGCAGGCCGAGAATGAGGGCGCCCAGCTCAAGATCCGGCACGCCACCGTCGAGCATGGCGGCGTAGAGTTGGCGGGCGTCTTCCTGCGACAGATCGCGGGCGCCCTGGGCGCCCCGGCCGATCTCCTTGATGTAGTGTCCGTAGCTCATTGTCTCCTCCTTGTTTTTCTCAGGCGGCTGCCGCCTCTGTGGGCGCATATTCTGCCACCATCCGCTTGATCTCCGGCAAGCAGGCGCCGCAGTAGGTGCCGCACTTGAGCTTTTCCTGCAGCGTTTTGAGATTGCCCCCCGCCGCCAGTTGCTGCCCGATCTGCACATCGCTGGCATCGGCGCACTTGCAGACGATGTTGCGCGCCACCACGCTGCGCGGCGGCTTGCCGGACGGTGCAAGCGCCAGGCGGATCAGGCCGGCATCCAGTTCATCCTCGGCCATGGCCTGCTTGAGCCAGCCCTGGGCCAGGCTTTCGCCGCACAGGCGCACACCGACCAGGCGCCCCGCTTCGGCCACGGCCTTCTTGGCGATGTGGCGCGTGCGATCGGCGTAGATGATGGCGCCGGCCTCGTCGGCGAGGCCGAACACGCTGTCCAGCTCGGCAATGGCGCTGTCGTCCAGAGGCTCGGCCGTCGCTGCCCGAAAGACGACGAGCGGGCTTTGCCGGCCGTACAGGCCGATCGTCGCATAGGGATAATCGGCCAGCCTGACCCTGGCTGCATCGAGCAAGGCCAGCGCCTCGGCCTGGTCGGCACAGCGGCGGAGGATGGCCAGCGGCCAGGGCAAGTCGACGCGGGCGATCTGCACTGCCGCATGCTTGAGTTCCGGCTGCTTCGAATAGGGATCGGTGGCATCGCAGGCCAGCGCGTTGACACCCGGGGAGTTCATGAACTGGCTGCCCCAGTGCATCGGCATCCAGGCGCGCCCTTTCTTCAGCCCCGGCCGCTCGGCAACGCGCACCACGACGCTGCCGCGCGCATTGGCAACGCGGGCCAGATCGCCACTGCTCAGGCCGCGATGGCGCAGATCGCACGGATGCATGGCGAGCAGCGGCTCGTCTTCCAGGTTGAACAGGCGCGGCACCGTTCCGGTGCGGCTCATGCCATGCCATTGGTCGCGCAAGCGCCCGGAGAGCAGGCTGATCGGGTGTTCGGCATCCGGCACATCGGCGGTCGGGGCGTGCTGGATTGGCACGAAGCGCGCCTTGCCGTCGCTGGTCGGGAAGACGCCATCCGCGTATAGCCGTTCCGCTCCGCCACTGGCCCCGGCCGGATACGGCCATTGCTGGGGGCCGTCGCGGTCGAGGCGCGCGTAGCTCAGGCCGGTGATATCCAGATCGCGACCGCGCGTGCTTTCCCGGTGCTCGTTGAATATCGACTCGGCATCGGTGTAGGGAAACAGCCGTTCGCCATCGCGGTTCAGCCTGATCGCCAGGCGACGCGCAAAGTCGACGACGATTTCCCAGTCGTGGCGCGCCTCGCCGGGCGACGGCACGGCCGAATGAACGTGGGTGATACGGCGCTCGGAATTGGTCACCGTGCCCTGTTTCTCGCCCCAGCCGGTCGCCGGCAGCAGCAGGTCGGCAAAGGGGGCGGTGTCGGTGTTGGCGCAGGTTTCCTGCAACACGACGTAATCCGCCGCCTGCAGGGCCGCGCGCACGGCCGGCTGGTTGGGCAGCGAGTGGGCGGGGTTGGTGCAGGCGATCCACACCGCCTTGATCTCGCCGGTCTGCACGGCGCGGAACAGGTCGATGGCCGATTTGCCAGGTTTGTCGGGAACGGAGGGGATTCCCCACAGCGCGGCGACTTCGGCCCGATGCCGGGGATTGGCCAGATCGCGATGGGCCGACAGCAAGTTGGACAAGCCGCCCACCTCGCGCCCCCCCATCGCATTCGGCTGCCCGGTCAACGAGAACGGCCCGGCACCGGGCTTGCCAATCTGGCCGGTAGCCAGATGCAGATGAATGATGCCGGCGTTGTTGTGCGTGCCGTGTGCCGACTGGTTCAGCCCCTGGCAGTACAGCGACAACGCCGCACCGCGCTGGCCGAACCATTGGGCGGCCTGGACGATGTCCCCGGCGCCAATGCCGCATACTTCGGCCACTGCTTCCGGGGTGTAGCGCTGGACGATCTCGGCCAATGGCGCGAAGCCGTGGGTGTGGCGCGCGACGTAGTCCGAATCGACGAGGCCTTCGGAAATGAGTACATGCAGCATGCCGTTGAACAGCGCGATGTCGGTCCCCGGTTTGATGGCGAGGTGCAGGTCGGCGATCTCGGCCGTCTCCGATCGGCGGGGGTCGGCGACGATGATTTTCAGGTCGGGATTGGCTGCCCGGGCATCTTCGATCATGCGGAATACAATCGGGTGGGCAACCGCCGGATTCGCCCCGGCGATGAAAATCACCTCGGCCTGCCGTATATCCTCGTAACTGCAAGGCGGCGCATCGGCGCCCAGGGTCTGCTTGTAGCCCGCCACCGCCGAGGACATGCACAAGCGGGAATTGGTATCGACGTTGTTGGTGCCGATCAATCCCTTGGCCAGTTTGTTGAAGACGTAATAGTCCTCGGTCATCAACTGGCCGGAAATATAGAAGGCGACGGAATTAGGGCCATGCTCGCGGATGCTTGCAGCAAATCGGTCGGCTGCCGCGTCGAGCGCCTCATCCCAGCTAACGCGCTGGCCGGGCTGCCCACGCCACGCCCGTTGCTCCGGATAAAGGAGGCGAGAGGGCGAATTGGCGGCTAGATGGAGCGTTGCCCCCTTGGTGCATAGCCGGCCGCGGTTGGCGGGATGGTCGGGATCGCCGCGCACACCGATGATCCGCTCGCCTTCCGTTTCGATCAGCACGCCGCAACCGACGCCGCAATAACAACAGGTGGATTTGACTTCAGTTTTCATGATTTTCCTTCCGCCCTGCCTTTACGCAACAGGTATGCCACCCCGGAAAATCATCGACTTGGCAAAGAAAAAGGGAAATTCCCGACAGGAATTTCCCTTTTTTGGTGCAAGGCCAGGAGCAGCCGTCCCTATTTGATGCGCTGCAGCTTCGGCCGCCCCTCATCAGGGCGCGGCGGCTCGGGTGGCGGCTCATCCGGCGGCAACTCGGCCTCGGTGGCGGCAACCAGCGCTTCATCGGTCATTGCGCCGTCGCTACCCACTTCAAAGGCCATGCCCGCACCGTTTTCACGGGCATAGATGGCAGAGACACGCTCGACCGGCACCGATAATTCGCGCGCCACGCCATTGAAACGGGCCTGGAACTCGACATATTCGTTGCCGATCTGCAGCTTGTTGGTTGCGCTCGGCCCGAGATTGAGCACGATCTGACCGCTGCGCACGAATTCGCGCGGCACCCGGGTGCGCTCATCGACCTCGACCGCGATATGCGGCGTGAAGCCGTTGTCGCAGCACCACTCCCAGATGGCACGCAGCAGGTAAGGCTTGGTGGACGGCAGTTCCATGCTTACTTGCGCATCGCCTTTTCCGACGGCGTCAGCGCGTCGATGAAGCCCTGGCGGCTGAAGATGCGTTCGGCGTACTTCATCAGCGGTGCAGCAGCCTTGCCCAGGTCGATGCCGTAATGATCCAGGCGCCACAGCAGCGGCGCGATGGCCACGTCGAGCATGGAGAACTCGTCGCCCAGCATGAACTTCTGCTTGTTGAAGATCGGCACGATCTCGGTCAAACGCGCCTTGATTTCCTGGCGCGCCTTGTCGGCGGTCTTGCCGTTCTTCTCGATCACTTCCATGAACGAGAAGATTTCGCGCTCCATGCCAACCAGCAACTGGCGGGCCCGGGCACGCATGATCGGATCGGCCGGCATCAATTGCGGATGCGGGAAGCGCTCATCGATGTATTCGTTGATGATGTTCGGCTCGAACAGCACCAGGTCGCGCTCGACGAGAACCGGCACGCGATTGTGCGGATTGACCGCCGCCATTTCTTCCGGCTTGTTGAACATATCGACATCGATCACCTGAAAGTCCATGCCCTTTTCGAACAGGACGATGCGGCAACGATGGCTGAAGGGGCAAGTCGTACCCGAATAAAGATTCATCATTTGTGGCAACCCTCAAAATGAGATTCGGCACCGGGGGCTGGCCGAAGCCGAACCCGCGATGCCGTTAGCTAATCCGTGACGGATTAGTGAATGTCTTTCCAGTATTCCTTCTTCAGGGCGTAGGACACGACGAAGAGGAGTGCCAGGAAGGCCAGGACAAAGATGCCCAGGGTGCGGCGGAACTCCTGTTGCGGCTCGCCCATCCAGACCATGAAGCTGACCAGGTCGGAAACCGCCTTGTCGTATTCGGCCGGCGCCAGTTCCCCAGGAACAGCCAGTTCCAGCTTGTGCGTTTCGTGATTCAGCACTTGCTGGCCCTGCAGGCCGTACAGGACATGCGGCATGCCGACGTTTTCGAACACCACGTTGTTCCAGCCGGTCGGACGATTTTCGTCGCGATAGAAGGAACGCAGATAGGTGTACAGCCAGTCGGCACCGGCACCGGCGTTACCGGCTTCGCCACGGGCGCGGGCGATGATGGTCAGGTCAGGCGGGGTGGCACCGAACCACTGCTTCTGCTCTTCGGCACGCGCGGCAACCGCCATCAGGCCACCGATCTTATCGGAGGTGAACATCAGGTTGTCCTTGACCTGCTGCTCGGTCAGGCCGAGGTCGATCAGGTTCTTGTAGCGCATGTAGGACGCACCATGACAGTTCAGGCAGTAATTGACAAAGATCTTGGCGCCATTCTGCAGCGCTGCCTTGTCGCTCACCGAGCCCGGCCACTTGTCGAGGTGGACGTTGCCACCGCTGGCCAGGGCCAGCATCGGCGCAAAGAGTAATGCGATCAGGAATTTTTTCATTTTAGGCAACCTCTCACTTCATCGTCACGCGGTCGGGGACCGGCTTGAACTTGTCCATGCGGGACCACCACGGCATGCCGAGGAAGAAGCCGAAGTAGAAGACCGTGCACACCTGGGAAACCAGTTCGCCCATCGGAGACGGCGACAGGGTGCCCAGATAGCCCAGGATGAAGAAGCAAATCACGAAAATGGTGATCATTACCTTGGTGATCGGGCCGCGATAGCGGATCGACTTCACCGGGCTACGGTCCAGCCACGGCAGGAAGGCGAAGATCACGACCGAAGCACCCATCGCCACCACACCCCAGAACTTGGCATCAAGGCCGAAGAAGTTCCAGACCATGGCGCGCAGAATCGAGTAGAACGGCGTGAAATACCAGACCGGCGCAATGTGCGGCGGGGTCTTCAGCGGGTCGGCCGGATAGAAGTTCGGCGTTTCCAGGAAGTAGCCACCACCTTCCGGTGCAAAGAACAGCACGGCGGAGAAGACCATCAGGAAGACGACAACACCGACGATATCCTTGACCGTGTAGTACGGGTGGAACGGAATGCCGTCACGCGGAATGCCGTTTTCATCCTTGTTGGCCTTGATTTCGATACCGTCCGGGTTGTTCGAACCCGTTTCGTGCAGGGCCAGCACGTGGGCAGCGATCAGGCCGATCAGCACCAGCGGGAAGGCGATCACGTGGAAGGAGAAGAAGCGGTTCAGCGTTGCGTCGCCGACCACGAAGTCACCCCGGATGATCAGGGACAGGTCGTTGCCGATGATCGGAATGGCCGAGAACAGGTTAACGATCACCTGGGCGCCCCAGTACGACATCTGGCCCCATGGCAGCAGATAACCGAAGAAGGCCTCACCCATCAGGACCAGGAAGATACCGACACCGAACAGCCAGGTCAGTTCGCGCGGCTTGCGGTAGGAACCGTAGATCAGGCCGCGGAACATGTGCATGTACACGACGATGAAGAACGCCGAGGCGCCGGTCGAGTGCATGTAGCGGATCAACCAGCCACCGGGCACGTCGCGCATGATGTACTCGACGGAAGCGAAGGCGACCGGCACGCCGTTGGCGTTCAGCGCTGCGTCCGGCTTGTAGTGCATGACCAGGAAGATGCCGGTGACGATCTGGATGACCAGAACGAGCAGGGCCAGGGAGCCGAAGAAGTACCAGAAGTTGAAGTTCTTCGGTGCGTAGTACTCCGACAGGTGTCCCTTCCACATCGAGGTAGCCGGGAAACGCGCGTCAACCCACTCCAGCAGGTTACCGCCAAGCGAACCGTCGGACTTGTATTTCTCGAAATTGCCAGCAGCCATTTCTTATGCTCCCTTCTTGTCTTCGCCGATCAGGATGCGGGTATCGGCCATGTAGTAGTGCGGCGGCACTTCAAGGTTGGTCGGAGCAGGTTTTGCCTTGAAGACACGACCGGCAAAGTCGAAGGTCGAACCGTGGCAGGGGCACAGGAAGCCACCGAGCCAATCGGCACCCATACCCTCTTCGGCGCCCTTCTTGAACTTGGAAGACGGAGAACAACCAAGGTGCGTACAAATGCCGACGACGACCAGCATTTCCGGCTTGATCGAACGGGTATCGTTCTGTGCGTAGGCAGGTTGCTGCTCTTTTTCGGACTTCGGGTCAGCGACAGCATCGGCCAACTTGGGCAGCGTATCCAGCATGTCCTTGGTGCGATTGATGATCCACACCGGCTTGCCGCGCCACTCGACGGTCATCATCTGACCTGGCTCAAGCTTGCTGATATCGACTTCGACCGGAGCGCCTGCTGCCTTGGCGCGTTCGGACGGAAGCAAGCTGGAGACGAACGGCACAAGCGCGGCGACCGCACCAGCACCGCCCACGGCTGCGGTCGCAACGACCAGACGCCGCCGTCCGCAGTCCACTTTTCCTTGATTGCTCATTACGCTGACCCCTAAAGGAATTGAATGGGATTAAAAATAAACGCTGGATTATACGTCAACGGAACTCGGCATAAAAGACGCTGTCGCCACCCTTATCCGGCAAAGGCCTTTCTCTCACGCAAGGCCTGCGCCAGCGTGCCGCTATCCACGTACTCCAACTCACCACCAACCGGCACGCCACGAGCGATGCGAGTGACAGTGATCCCCTTGGGTTTCAGCATCGCGGTGATGTAATGCGCCGTGGCCTCCCCCTCGTTCGTGTAGTTGGTCGCCAGGATAACTTCCCTGACCTCGCCGTCGAGAACCCGCGACATCAGGCGCTCCAACCCCAACTCGCGCGGCCCGACGCCATCGAGGGGGGAAATCCGCCCCATCAGCACATAGTAGAGCCCCTGAAAACTGAGGGTCTGCTCCATCATGTTCATGTCGACCGGCGTCTCAACCACACACAGCAGACTCCGGTCCCGCCGCGGCGACAGGCAGCGCTCGCAGACCTCCGCTTCGGAAAACGTGTTGCAGCGCTGGCAGTGGCGAACGGCCTGCAAGGCATGCAAGACCGCCTCACCCAGACGCTGGGCGCCGGCGCGGTCGCGCTGCAGCAGATGATAGGCCATGCGCTGCGCGGATTTCGGCCCAACGCCCGGCAAGCAGCGCAGGGCTTCGATCAGCGACTCAAGCCCCGTTGGATTCACGAGTTCAGAACGGGAGCTTGAAACCCGGCGGCAGATTGAGACCGGAGGTGAAGCCGGCCATCTTTTCCTTGCTCAACGCCTCGCCACGACGGACAGCATCGTTCAGAGCAGCAGCAATCAGATCTTCCAGCATTTCGCGGTCATCCATCACCGACGGATCGATGCTGACCCGACGCACCTCATGCGCCCCGGTCATCACGACCTTTACCATCCCGGCCCCGGCCTGCCCCTCGACTTCCATCAAGGCCAGTTGATCCTGCGCCTTCTTCATGTTTTCCTGCATGGCCTGCGCTTGCTTCATCAGACCTGCCAAACCACCCTTCATCATAGTCAGCTCTCCATTAGGCTATTGGTTTGATTGACGACTCAACGATCGAAGCGCCCAGCGTATCAATCGCATCGCGCACGAATCCATCCCGCGCGATGGCGCTCGCTGCCCGCTCCTGTTGCTCCTGACGCTGCCGCCCAGCCGTTGCCGCCGGGGTATCCACTTCGTTGTCGGCCAACTCGATCCGCAACTGCACCGGGGATCCAAGATAGTCAGCCAAAGCCTGCTGCAGGCGTTCGGGATTGGGCTTCATTTGCAGATGCCCCTGCTTTGGCGACAGGCGCAACAGACACAAGCCGTCTTCCAGCTTGCGCAATTCACAATTCTGGGCCAACTCCCTGGCCAAACCGGACAGGGACAATGCGCCCACGATCTGATGCCAATCACCCTCGCCACCTGCCGGCGGATTCGCAGCCGGCACCATCACCGACTCGACACGCCTATCCGACGATGGCGGCGAAACAGGTGCTGCCTGCACAACCGAATCCAACCTCTCTGGCGGCGACTTGACAACCGTTGCCGGCGCCGACCGCCGTGGTGCAACCGAGCCGAGGACGTCGGCAACGCTGCTTGGACGGAAGGTATGCAGGCGGAGCAGGGTCATGACAAACCCCGAATATTCATCCGGCGCGCTGGCCAGTTCGCTCCGTCCGACATTGACAATCTGGTAGGCCAATTGCACGAATTCGGGAGTGAAGGCCCGAGCCAGCACGAGCAAGCGCTCCTTTTCCGGCTCTTCGTCGTCAACCGCAGTCGGCACACACTGGATGACCTGAAGCCGGGTCAGCAAAATCCCCAGCTCCTGGAGCGCCGCGGAGAACGACAGGCTGCGCACGCCCATGTCAGTAGCCACCTGCAGAAGCGCCGCCGCCTCGCCCGCCTGCAAGGCCTCGAGAATGGCCAGCAGGAAATCCTGGTCGACCGTGCCGAGCATACCCCGCACTTGCTGCTCCTCGACCTTGCCGGCCCCGTGGGCGATGGCCTGATCGAGCAGCGACAGCGCGTCGCGCATGCTACCCGCCGCCGAACGTGCAATCAGGGATAACGCAGGCATATCGAAGGACACGCCTTCGGCCTGGAGGATGTGCGCCAAATGGCCGGTAATCGCCACTGCCGGCATCTGTTTCAGATTGAACTGCAGGCAGCGCGACAGCACGGTCACCGGAATTTTCTGCGGATCGGTCGTCGCCAGGATGAACTTGACGTGCTCCGGCGGCTCTTCCAGCGTCTTCAACATCGCATTGAACGCGGAATTGGAAAGCATATGCACTTCGTCGATCACATAGACCTTGAAGCGACCCCGCGTCGGCGCATAGACCGCATTTTCAAGCAACTGGCGCATCTCATCGACGCGGGTGTTGGTTGCCGCATCAACTTCGAGCAGATCGACAAATCGGCCGCTATCGATCTCCTGGCAGGCGGAACATTGGCCGCAGGGCGTGGCGGTAATACCGGTTTCGCAATTCAGCGACTTGGCGAGAATCCGCGCGATGGTCGTCTTGCCGACGCCACGGGTACCGGTGAACAGGTAGGCATGATGCAGGCGCTGCTCAGCAAGGGCGTGCGACAAGGCGCGCACCACATGCTCCTGACCAACCAGCGTCGAAAAATTGCGCGGCCGCCACTTGCGCGCGAGAACTTGATAACTCATGCGCCCCACACCCATGGAGGAAAAATGAAAATGGCGAGCCTAACCCCCGGCACTTGCAGTCAATGGCTGTGGCTGCTTCCTTCCGGACCTGACCAGGTTCACCACCCTGCAATGCGGGGAGACCCGCCGGGGC
>JAEUOE010000051.1 GCA_016790885.1 Dechloromonas sp.
GCCGATGTGGACTATTTCAAGCGCTACAACGACCACTATGGGCACCAGGGCGGCGATGCGTGCCTGAAGGGCGTGGCCGGCATCCTGCAGCGCGAGATTTTCCGCCCGGCCGACATGGTGGCGCGTTATGGCGGCGAGGAATTCGCCGTCATCCTGCCCGGCACCGATGTCCAGGGCGCGCTGACGGTGGCCGAGCGCCTGCGTGCCGACATGGAGCGTTCGGCCCTGCCGCACGCGGCCAGCGACGTCGCCCCCTGGGTCACCCTGAGCATTGGCGTGGCGGCGGTGGTGCCCCTTCGGGATGTCTCCTCGGCAACGCTGGTAGCCAGGGCCGACCGGGCCTTGTACCGGGCCAAGGGCAGCGGCCGCAACCTGGTGCGGGCCAGCGGCGACGAGTCTTGAACGGCTTGCCGGGCGCTTGGCCTTAAAATTGCGCAGCTCCAGCTCCTTTTCCCGCCGTCGTCGATGCCCTTTCCCTATCGCGGACGTTTCGCGCCTTCCCCCACTGGTCCGCTGCATTTCGGTTCGCTGATCGCGGCGCTCGGCAGCTGCCTGGATGCGCGGCAGCAGGGCGGCACCTGGCTGCTGCGCATGGAGGATGTCGATACCTCGCGCAATGTGCCGGGGGCGGCCGATGACATCCTGCGCACCCTGGCCGCTTTCGGCTTCGAATGGGATGGCCCCGTCCTTTACCAGAGCCAGCGGCTGGCGGCCTATGGCGCGGCGCTGGAACAGTTGAAGCAGGCCGGGCTGGCCTACGGTTGCGCCTGCTCGCGCAAGGAGATCGCCGACTCGGCCACGCATGCCGCCATCGATGGCGGCCTGGCTTACCCGGGCACCTGCCGCAAGGGCCTGCCGGATGGCAGGGCGGCGCGGGCCTGGCGCCTGCGCGTGGACAACGGCGAGGTCGCCTTCATCGATCGTTTGCAGGGACGGGTCGTCCAGCACCTGGAAGACGATGTCGGCGACTTCGTGCTGCGCCGGGCCGACGGGCTGTTCGCCTACCAGCTGGCGGTGGTGGTCGATGACGCCTGGCAGGGCATCACCGATGTCGTGCGCGGTGCCGACCTGCTCGCCTCGACGCCGCGCCAGATCGCCTTGCAACGCAGCCTGGGCTACCCCGAGCCGGTCTATGCCCATCTGCCGGTCGCCGCCAACCCGGCTGGCGAAAAGCTCTCCAAGCAGACCTTGGCGCAAGCCTTGCGGGTCGATCAGGCAAGTGCCGAGCTGGTCGCGGCGCTGCGCTTTCTCGGCCAGGCTGTGCCCGGCGAACTCGGCCGCGCCAGCGTTGCCGAGGTATGGGCCTGGGCGCGCGCCCATTGGTCCTTTGCCGCCGTTCCGCGGCAGGCGCTTATCGTCCTTCCGGCTTGACGTCGTGGCTGTGCCAGTGGCGCTGGCCGTAGCCGGCAATGCCGACCATCGCCCGCACCATGCCGTAGGCCAGCCAGCGCAGCAGGCGGGAGTGCCAGGGCTGGCGGCTGAGGTCCTCGGCCTGCAACTCGTGGGCGCCCTCGGCGATGGCCTGCTTGAGGCTGTTGCGCAGTTCGCTGCCGAATAGCGCATCGCGCACGACGAGGTTGGCTTCCTTGGCCAGCAACAGGCTGAACGGATCGATGTTCGAGGAGCCGACCGTCGCCCATGTCCCGTCGATCACCGCTACCTTGGCGTGCATGAAACTCTTTTCATACTCGAAGATGCGGATGCCGGCGCGCAGGGCGGCGGCATACAGCGCTTGCGTGGCATAGCGCAGCAGCTGGTGGTCGGTCTTGCCCTGGAGCAGCACCGTGATGCGCACGCCGCGCTGGGCGGCGGCGTAGAGGGCGCGGCCGAAACGCACGCCGGGCATGAAATAGGCGTTGGCGATCAGGATCTCGCTCTGCGCCTGCTCGATGGCATCGAGATAGGCGTTGAGGATGTCGTTGCGGTGGCGGATGTTGTCGCGGATCAGGAAGGCGGCAGTCTGCTCGCCGGCGATGGTGCAGCAGGGGGCGTTGATCGGGGTGTGGCGGAAACGGCGCTTGAAGTTGGCCCAGGAAACGATTTCCCACATGCGGCGGACGGCGTGGTGAACCTGCGCCAGGGTTGGCCCCTCGATGCGCACCGCGTAGTCGTAATGCGGGCGCAGTTCGGGCGGCGCGTTGTCGTCGCTGATGATGTTGATGCCGCCGACGAAGGCAATGCGCGCATCGATCACCACCAGCTTGCGATGCAGGCGGCGCAGGCGATGGCGCTTGAGGTGGAAGCGCCCGATCTCCGGCCGGTAGTACATGGCGCGGACGCCGGCCGAGGTGAGCATGGGCAGGAAATCGGCCGCGAAATTGCGGGCGCCGAAGCCATCGACCGTGACATTGACCAGTACGCCGCGCTCGGCCGCCTGGCACAGCGCGCTGGCAACCTCGTGGCCGATTTCGTCATCGGCGAAGATGTAGCTCTCAAGATAGATCTCGGTTTGCGCTTCGCCAATGGCGGCAAGCAGCGCGGGAAAGTAGTCGCCTCCCGAATTGAGCAGGGTCAGCCGGTTGCCCGGCAGGAATTCAGCGGCCATGCCTCGCCAGGTGGGCCGACAGCGCTGCATGGTCGGATATGGCCGACCACGGTTGGCCGTGATGTACCTCGGTACGCCGGATGTCGAAGCCGCGCACGTAGATGCGGTCGAGCCGGAACATCGGCATCGCCGCCGGGAAGCTGCGTGCCGGCGCGCCCTTCGGGCCGCTGAACACCTCGCGCAGGCCCAGGCGGTGGGCGAGATGTTCGCCCGCCCGGTTGCGCCAGTCGTTGAAATCGCCGGCAATGATCAGCGGGGTAGCCGGGTCGGCCTGCTTTTCCAGGTAGTTGGCCAGGGCGTCCATCTGCTTGCGGCGCGAATAGCCGAACAGCGACAGGTGGGCGCACACGCAATGCGCTGCCGGCCCTTCCGGCAGCTTGATCTGGCAATGCAGCAGGCCGCGCTTCTCGAATTGCAGGTGGGTGACATCCTGGTTGTGCGCGTGCAGGATGGGGAAGCGCGACAGGATGGCGTTGCCGTGGTGGCCGTGGTCGTAAATCATGTTGCGGCCGTAGGCCGAGGCGGCCCAGACCTCTTCGGCGAGGAACTCGTGCTGCGGCGAGTCCGGCCAGTTGTCGTGGTTCTCGGCATGGCCGAGGTGCAGGCCCTGCACTTCCTGCAGGAAGACGATGTCCGGGTTCAGGTGGCGCAGCCGCTCGCGCAGCTCATGCACCATCATCCGCCGGTTGAATTGTGAAAAGCCCTTGTGGATGTTGAAGGTGGTGATGTGAAGCGTGGGTGCGGACACGTTGTGACTCTCCGAAGCGGGACAATCGCCCCGCAGCCAGATTACCAAGGTTGGTGGCTTATTGCAGCATGAAAGTCTCGTACTCCAGGCGACTCAGCTGGCGGGAGAGCAGCACGAGCCCGGAAGCCAGGGTGAGCAGCACGGCGAGCGTGAAGCCATAGCCGTACAGTGCGGCACCGAGCCATAGCGTGGCGGCGGTGAACAGCACGTTGAGGAGCAGGAACTCGACGCACAGGAAGAGCACGATGCGCCGCTGGTCGAGATAGAAGAAGACGTTGAGCACGGCCATCAGGGCGACCTGCAGCCCGGCGCCGATGACCTGCACGTAAAGCAGCGGCAGATAGAGCTGCGAGATGCCGAGGGCGTCGAGCAGGGCCGGGCCGGCGACGAAGGTGGTGAGGATCGCCAGGGTCTGTATCTTGCCGATTTCGCTGAGCCCCTGCTGGATCGAGTACACCATCTCGTCACGCATGTTCTCGATGAATTCCAGCGAGCCACCGCCGCGCACCGCATCGTAGAACTTGTTGTAGTACTCGACGAAATCGGTCTCGATGCGGACCAGGAAAACCGCCATGCCCGGGATGATCGACAGGTAGGAGAGGAAGACCGGCAGGTCGTAGATCAGCGAGGCGCGGAAGCTGCCGATGATCGGCTCGGAGGTCGGCGGGAAGTACCAGAACATGAACTTGTCGGCCCACACCGCGAGGTTGTACAGAAAGCCGATGGCCATCAGCGTCGGATAGGCCAGTTCCGGACGCAGGCAATCGAAGCGGAGGAAGGGGCCGGGGCCGGCGAAGTCATGCACGGTCAATGCCCACATGCCGGCGAGCAGGACCAGGTTGCCGAAGACGAAGCCGCCGAGCAGGCCTTCCAGGCCAAGCGGTCGCAGCAGGAGGGAAAGGACGACGATCAGGGCATAGGAGCCGGCGAAGAGCAGCACGATGGCCTGGTAGCGTTTCATGCCGGAGAGCAGCACGGTGAGTACCCACACCGCGCACATGATGACGAAGCCGGCCAGCATCAGCAGCCGGTAGGCCACGCCGAGGCCGGGCAGGGCGATAAAGAGGAGCAGGCTGCCGAGCAGGCTGGCGGCGAGGACGACGATGAGCAGCAGGCCGTGCAGGTTGGGCAGCACCTGCTCGCGCTTCTTCTCGAACAGGCGGTCGGAGACAAAACGGGTGAAGGCGAGCTGGACCAGGCCGGTCAGGATCAGGCTGCCGGCCACCAGGTAGGTGACCGAGGTCTGGAACTGCGTGACCAGGAAGCTGGGTACCACCAGGCTGGCGCTGAACAGGCCGATGAGCAGGATGCCGACGATGGAGAACACCCACGGGCCGGAGCCGATGATGCCGGCGTAGGCGTAGGCCTCGACCAGGCCGATCAGGGTGTTCTTGCGCAGCAGGCGGCGCAGTTCGAAACCGATGCCGGCCATCAGCGCGCCTCCGGGCAGCGTGCGAAGGCGCCGTCGTAGACCTGCCGGTAGCGGTCGAACATCATGCGGTCGGTGTAGTAGCGTTCGACGCGGGCGATCCCCGCCCGGCTGGCGGCCTGCCAGGCCTCGCCGTCGGCGAGCAGGGCGACGGCGGCATCGGCCAGGGCCTGTGGGTCGGCGATGTTGACGATGGCGCCGGAAGGGCCGATCGCCCGGTCGGCGTCGTCCAGCCCTTCGACCAGTTGCCGGCAGGAGCCGACGTCGGTGGACACCGTCGGCACGCCGGCCGCGTAGCCCTCCAGGATGACCAGCGGCAGCGCTTCGCTGATCGACGACAGGATGGTCAGGCCGATCTTCGGCATCAGCTCTTCGACCTTCTGGAAGCCGAGGAAACGGACATGGTTTTCCAGGCCCAGGCTGCGCACCAGGGCGTGGCACTCGGCGGCGTAGGCCTTGTCTTCGTCTTCCGGCCCGGCGATCCAGCCTTCCGCGGCGGGCATCCGGTTGACCACCCGGCGCATGGCGCGGATGAAGGTCTTGACGTCCTTGATCGGCACGACGCGGCCGATCAGGCAGAGCACCGGCGGCGGCTCGGCCGGCCGCAGGGCGCGCAGCGGGGCGAAGCGGGCCAGCGCGATGCCGTTGGGGATGTTCTGGGTGCGCCCGTCCGGCGCCCCGTCGGCCACCTGGCGCAGGCGGTTGGCTTCGTAGAGGGCGACGATGGGATCGGCGGCGTCATAGCAGAAGCGGCCCAGCCACTCGAAGAAACCGATCCACATCTGCCGGAAGTAGGAGAGTTCGGTCGGGTCGCGCTGGAAGACATTGCGGTTGTCGCGGATCCACTCGCTCTTGAACAGGTCGATCTTGCGTTCCTTGGTGTAGATGCCGTGCTCGGAGAGGACCAGCGGCACGTCCCGGGTCTGGTGCAGCAGGGCGCCGAGGAAACCGGCATAGCCGGTCGATACCGCGTGCAGCACGCGCACCGGCAGCAAGTCCTTGGCGACGCGGGCGAGCTTCCAGAGCGGCGTATGCATGATGCGCACGGTCCAGAAATAATCGACGAAGGACGGGTCGGTGCAGAAGCGCCGGTAGTGGTCGCAGATCATTTCCCAGGAAGCCTCGCTGTACAGGAAATCGTCGGCGGTCAGCCGGCCGCCCGGCAGCATCTGGCGGGCAACGGACCGGAATTCCTGGAGGGCGCTGGCGACCGGCTGGTCGGGAGCGAAATGCTCATGCATCTGCTTGATCAGCGCGTAGGCCTCGCCGTCGCCCGGCCGGCTGGCCGGCTCGGCGCGGCTGACCAGGTCGTCGTAGAGGTAATGCGCCTCGAAATGCACGACGTTGTCGGGCAGCGGGTATTTGGGATCGCCGTAGTCCTCGCGCCGGCTGCCGAGGAAGACGATGGCAAAGCGGTATTCCGGAAAGGCCCGGATGATCTGGTTGACCCAGCTCGATACGCCGCCGCTGACGTAGGGAAACGTTCCTTCCAGCAGCAGGGCGATGTCGGCGCGGTCGGCGGTGGGGAATGTCATGCACGGGTCCAGTAATCGACGATCGGGCGCAGGCGGGGCAGGGAGTTCCAGGCGGACAACTCCTGCACCAGGCGGCTGGCGCCGGCGAAGTCGCGCTGTTCGAAGCGCGCCTCGGCCAGGTAGGGCAGGACGCGGGTGGCCGGCAGGCCGAGCGCCTGGGCCTGCCGATAGTCCGCTTCGGCCGCCGCGTAGTCGCCCTGCTCGTGGCGCAGGCGGCCGCGGCGCAGGTACATGGCCGCCGAGGCGGGATGTTCGGCGAGCACCTGCTCGCAATAGCGCAGCGATTCGTCAATGGCGTACTGGCGCAGATCGCCCAGGGCCAGGCGCTGGTAAACCAGTTCCCAGTAGAGGTCGGACAGGCGCTGCGCCGCTGCCAGCCGGGCGGCGTCGGTCGTGGCCTGGCCGAACTGCTGCAGTTCGTCGTCGATCGCCCGGTTGATGCGTTTCTCCTGGTTGTCGAGCATGCCGTAGGCGAGCAGGCGGATGTCTTCGGCCGGGTCGCTCAGCACGTCGCGCAACAGTGGCGAGGCAACGCGCCCCGGTACGTATTGCAGGGCGACCATGGCACCCAGGCGGGTGTGCATCGGCACCTGGCTGTTGTTCAGGATGGAGCGCAGCCCTGCCTGGCGAAACACGCCTTGCGAGCGCAGGTGCGGGTCGAAATCGGGCAGTTGCAAGGATTCGAAACTGCCGGCGGCCGGGGTCAGCTTGTAGAAGCGCAGCAGCAGGCTGCCGGCCAGCACGCAGACAAAGCCGGCAATTGGTACGGCATAGCTGAAACCGGCAAGGAGCAGCAGGGTCGCCCAGCGCGGCCGGGTGCGGGTGGGCGGCAGCAGGGCCTGGACGAAGGCAGCGAGCAGCAGGCTGGCCAGGGCATGCCCGCCCAGATACCAGAGCAGCACGAGGTCGGAGTTGCTCTCGAAGAGCAGCGGGCCGCTCCAGGCATTGATTTCGAGCAGGGCGGCCGACAGGCCGAGCTTGGCGTTAAGCATGGGCCAGTTGCTGGATGCGCTTGAGCAGGCTGCCCGGCGGGGTGGCGTCGAGGAGCAGTGTGTGCGGGAAGAGGCCCAGTTCGGCCAGCGACAGGCCACTCTTTTGCTGCGCCCAGGTTTCGAGACGGGCAATGTAGCCCTCGGCCGTCGAATAATCGCCGAGCGGCATCAGACTGGCGAGGACCTGTTTCTCGGGGCCGACCACCAGCCAGTTTTCGTCGAGACCGCGTTTCATCCGGGCCAGCTGCAGCGGTATGTCCTCGGCCACGGCACGGGGCAGGATTTCGAGGGCGACAACGACACTGGGGATGTCGGTGACCTGGCAGAGGTGGGCCAGGCGTTGCGCTTCGAAGGCAAAGCTGGCCGGGCAGGCCGGCAGTTCGGCCAGGATCGGCGCCGCCAGTTCCCGCGTCGCCAGGCCGTCGGTGTAGTACCCGAGCAGCAGGTTGATGGTTTGCAGGGCCTCTTCCTGCAGCGAGAAGAAGGGCATTTCTTCAACGGTCAGCAGGCCGTAGAGGGCACCGTTCAGGTTGGTCAGCGGTGCCACGATCAGATAGCGCGTGCTGGCTTCGTCCTGGGCGACTGACTGGCGGACATGGCAAAGGCGGCGGTTGTCGACTGCCTGGCGGACCAGCGGGTCGTCGGTGGCAAGCGGCGAGACCGTGCCGATGCTGGCCAGCGGTCGAACCACCCGGCCGCTTTCGTCCAGTTCGTGCAGGGCGGCCGATTCGAGCTGGCAGTACTGGGCGAGCAGACGGAGCAGCGTTTCGGCGCCGGTCGCCGGGTCGTCGCCCGGATCGCTCAGGCCGCGCAGCTTGAGCAGGGCGTCGCGCATCGAGATCGGCCGGCTGATCAGGTCCTGCTCCAGGCGGTCGTGCGACAGGCGCAGCAGGTAGTACTGGCGGGTCAGGTTCTCCAGGCGCTGGTCGAGGTAGAGCTGGACGGTTTCCGCCCGCCGGGTGCGGGCCAGCCACAGGCTGGAGAACTCGCCGGCCAGCATGATCAGGATCAGGCCGCCGAGGAAGAACAGCTTGGGGAAGTCGTCGGTGTGCCCGACATTGAGCAGCAGCCAGGCGGCAAGCAGCAGGCCGGAACCGGCCAGCCCGGGCAGCGGGCCATAGCGCAGGGCGAGAATCAGCGGGGCGAACCAGGGCCACGGGAAGGCGGCATCGATCCACAGCGGGTCGGCCGGGTTCAGCCAGAGACCGAGCCCGACGGCGATCAGCGGCAGGAAGACGACTTCGCCGAGCACGGCGGCCGGTCGCACGCTGGTCGAGGTCAGCTGGCCGAGAACCGGGCCGCGCAGGCCGAACAGGCGGCTGGCCAGGGTGCTCAGGTCGAGACTGCCCCGCAGGTGGCGACGCAGCTTTTCCAGTCCGGCGGGATGGCGGGCAGGCACGGGGGGCGGGCCTCAGCGGCGGCCGGCCAGGCCGGCTTGCAGCAGGTCGCGGATCAATTGCTGGGCGACGGCGGCGAGGGCCTCGCGGCTCCAGCCGCTCTTGCCGCCGGTGCCGCTCCACAGCGTGTCGCCGCTTGCCACGTCGATGATCTGCAGGGTCAGGCCGACGGCCGGTTCGCCATCGACGCCGACCTTGTAGCGCCATTCCTCGACGGTGCCGGCCAGCGCGTAGCGGATGCCTTGTTCCTGCGCCCAGGCGAGGGCCGCCTGGCGTTGTTCGCGCTCGCCGGTGCCGTCGAACAGCGCTTCCTGCGCCTTGGCCCCCGGGTAGTGGCGGATGCGGCCGACGCCCTGGCCGCCGAGCAGCGACTCGGCGATCGCCTCGGCCCGGCTGCCGGCCAGCGGCGTCTCGGTGTGGTTGGTGAAGGGCAGGACAGTCCAGCTCGCCTGGCGCTCCAGGACGGGCGGCTGGCCGCGGTCGAGGGTCGAGCAGGCGGCGGCGAGCAGGGCGAGCCCGACGAGGAGCAGGCCGCGCAGGCGGAGAAGGAGGGAGGAGCGAGGGGTCATGGTGGTTTCCTGTCGAAAGAACGGGATTCAGTAATGGATTCGGTAGGTGATCTGCAGTTCGCGTACCAGGCCGCCGGTCTGCAGGCCGGATTTGGCCAGGCCGCCGCTCAGCGCCAGATGATCCGCGCCGAACACGCTGCCGGCAAGGCCGATGCGCAGGTCGTAGCCGGTGCCGAGCTCGGAGTGCCGGGTCAGGCCCAGGCTGCCGAAGGGCTGCCAGGCGCGG
>JAEUOE010000079.1 GCA_016790885.1 Dechloromonas sp.
GGAACCGGGCAAGACGGTTACCGTCAAGTTCAAGGCCGACAAGGAAGGCGTCTATCCGTACTACTGCACGGAATTCTGCTCGGCGCTGCACCTTGAAATGCAGGGTTACCTGCTGGTCAAGCCGAAGGGCTGGAAGCCGACCAAGACTGCTGAAGCCAAGGCCAACTACACCGAAACCGACTACAAGAATACCGTGAAGAAGGTTGCGGACACCCAGGCCGTCATTGACTCCGTTGTGGGCTTTATCACCAGCCACAACTTCAAGGACTTCCCGGATGTGGTCAACATGGTCGACGATGCAACCGACCAGTTGAACAAGGCCAAGGAAGCCAAGGCCAAGCACGAAGCCGCTGCCGCCAAGAAGGATTGGGACCAGGCCAACCTGTGGGCCGAGCAAGTCTGGCAATACCAGGTCAAGGCTGCCGACATCGGTCTGCGTGCCAAGACCTATCTTGAGCAGAACGGCGCCAAGAAGGTCAAGTAATCCGCCAACGAGTCTTGATCTGACTTAAGGCATAGTTCGGGGAGCAGAGTTAATCTGCTCCCCGTTTCACATTCAGGAGGGAAAACCATGAAACTTGTAATGACTCTGATCGCCACTGCACTCGTCGCCGGCTCGGCCGTTGCCGCTCCCGATGGTGCCAAGCTCTACACCGAGAAGACCTGCAATGCCTGCCACGGCCCGAAGGGTGACAAGCCGCTGATGCCGAACTACCCGAAGATCGCCGGCCAGAACGCTGCTTACGCCGAACAGCAAATGAAGGACATCAAGAGCGGCGCTCGCAACAATGGCCAAACCGCTGCCATGAAGGGCGTCATGCACCTGGTGAATGACGAGGAAATCAAGGCACTGTCCGAGTACCTCTCCAAGCTCAAATAACGCCGAAAGCCCTGATCTACTGGGCACATGACAAATATCAAGGAACACTGATATAGACCCGGATACACTCTTTTTATTGTTCCTTAACCCCTCACCTAAAAGGACACTACACATGAAAGCATCGTTTCTGCTGATTGGCCTGCTCTCCGCCGGCGTCGCCTTTGCCGCCCCGCCTGCCCCCAAAAAGGAAGGCATCGAAGCCAAGGATTACAAATGGAACGCCCAGGAAGGCGAGAAAATTGAAGCCCTGAAGCTCAAGGGCGACAAGAAGAACGGCCAGGAAGCCTATGAAGTTTGTGGCGCCTGCCACCTGCCCTCCGGCGCAGGTCGCCCGGATGGTACTTTCCCGCAGCTTGCTGGCCAGCACACCACTGTGCTGATCAAGCAGATGGCCGACATTCGTGCCGGTCTGCGCGACAACCCGACGATGTACCCATTCGCCGCCACCCTGACCGACCCGCAGGAACTGGCCGACGTTTCGTCTTACATCGAAAGCCTGTGTATCCCGGTTGAGCACGGCAAGTACGAAGGCGCCGATGCCGCCCTGCAAATCGCCAAGGGCAAGGAACTGTATGAAAAGCAGTGCCTGGAATGCCACGGCAAGAACGGCGAAGGCGACAAGGCCAAGTTCTACCCGGTTATCGCCGGCCAGCACTACAAGTACCTGCTGCGCCAGATGACCGAAATCCGCGACGGTCACCGTCGTAACGCCAACCCGGACATGGTCAAGGTCATCAAGCCTTACACCAATGACCAGCTGGTTGCCATCTCGGCTTACCAGTCCAGCCTGGTCATGCCGGGCAACATGTGCAAGCCGAAGGCTGGCGCTGCCAAGAAGAAGTAACATAGCACCTGCGTAGTGCCGCTGCCCGTCCATGACGGGCAGCCTTCCCACCCGGTGCCTGCCGGGCATCACTCGATAGAGAACAGTGACATGGAAAAACAAAACAAAATTATTGGTGGCTTGACCCTGATTTCCCTGATCTGCCTGGTTGCCGCCTACTTTGCCCCGATCTGGTGGGTTTCCCTCACCGCCCCGAACTACCCTGAAGATGCCTTCCCCGATGGCATCCGTATTCACTTCCATTTCGATGGCGTCTATAACGGCTGCAAGGCAGCCGGCAAAGGCACCCGCATGGCGAACGAGATCATCCAGAAGGATCTCGCCCATGATGATGAGCGCTACAACCCGGTTCTGGATTCGCAGAAAAACGTCGACAAAGGTGCCGAGGGTCTCGACTGCGTTCACGAGATGAACACCATCAACCACTACGTCGGCATGTTCCCGATCGCGACCGGTGCCCCGGTCGAGAAGCCGCTGGCCAAATTCTTCTTCGGCTTTTTCGCGGTCATGATGATCGCTTTCGCCATGGCCAAGAAAAAGGCCCGGGTCATGACCCTGGCCGTTGGCTTTGCTGCAGTTGCAGCGTGGATGATCGTTGACCAGTTCGTGCTGGGTAACCTGGCCAGCCACGTCGACCACTACATGAAGGAAGCCGGCACCTTCTTCAAGGAACCGGACAAGATCAAGGTTTGGGGCGACAACGTGGCGCTCTATTCCAAGGTTGCGATTTTCGGCCTGATCGCCGTGATGGGTATTGTCATTGCCGCAACGGCCAAGATTCGCCCCTTCCAGTTGCTGCTGGCCCTGATCCCTGCCCTGCTGCCGGTTTTCTTTGTCGTCACCTACGCGGGTTGGCTGTGGTTCTTTGGCCACAACCTGCACCCGTGGGGCGCCTTTACCGTCAAGCCTTTCATGCCGACCGTGTTTGGCGAAGGCAAGGTTGCACAGTTCTCGACCTTCTCTTACCCGTACTGGGGTTATGGCCTGCTGCTGATCATCTTCGTCTGCATGATGCTGGCGCTGCTGATTCGCCGCAAGCAACTGCGTGAAGGCCAGGCCGAGTAAGCTCCCGTGCGCCCTCTAAACACACTGGCCAAGGCGGGGATCGCCGCTTCTCTGATCCTCGCCTTCACCACCGGTAACACCGAGCAGCAACTGGGTTCGAACGCCGACCTGAGTACCGCCCCACGCGTCACCATCGACCGCCCTAAACCCACCTTCATGCTGATGGAGCGCGACAAGCGCGTCCACGGCCTGAAGCCCTTCCAGGAACTGGTCGACAAAGCGGCGCCAGGCTCCATCCTGAAGCCACCGCCCGGCATCTACGCTGGCCCGGTAACCATCGACAAGCCAATCACCATCGACGGCGGCGGTCAGGTAACCATCGATGCTGGCGACAAGGGGTCGGTCATGATGCTGAATGCCAGCAACTCGGTCATTCGCGGCCTGCGCTTGACTGGATCCGGTGATTCGCACGATACCGACGATTCCTGCCTCGATGTACGCGGTCACAACAACGTGATCGAAGACAACGTGGTTGATAACTGTTTGTTCGGCATCGACCTCAAGCAGGTCAACGACAGCATCGTGCGCGGCAACCGCATCAAGTCGAAGGATTTCGAACTGGGTGTTCGCGGCGATGGTCTGCGCCTCTGGTACAGCAACAACAACCTCGTCGAGAAAAACGAAATCATCGACTCGCGCGACATGGTCGCCTGGTATTCCAACAAGAATATCTTCCGTGACAATCTGGGGCGCCGCAGTCGCTACTCGATTCACTTCATGTTCGCCAGCGACAACATCGTCGAGCGCAACCGCTTCTACGACAACGCGGTCGGCATTTACTTCATGTACACAGAGGGTGGCGCAGCACGTAACAACATCATTTCCCACGCCACGGGCGCCACCGGCATGGGTATCGGTTTCAAGGAAGCCTCCGGCGCCATCATCGAGAACAACGAGATCATTTACTGCGGTATCGGTATTGGCTCCGACCTCTCGCCCTTCCAGCCCGACTCGACCATCGAAATCCGCAACAATCGTTTTGCCTACAACGGCATCGGCATCCTGTTCAACTCGGAAACCGGCGGCAACAACATGCGCGACAACGTTTTCGAGGGCAACCTGACCCAGGTTACCTACGGTGGCCGTAGCGACAACGCCAATGCTGCCAAGAATTTCTGGGAGGGCAATTACTGGGACGACTACCAGGGTTTTGACCGCAATGGCGATGGGATTGGTGATCAGATTCATGAGAACTATGCCTACGCCGATCAGATCTGGATCGAACTGCCCGTTGCCCGCTTCTTCCGCAGTTCGCCGGTGATGGAACTGCTCGATTTTCTGGAACGCCTCGCTCCTTTCTCGACACCGGATCTGATCCTGCGTGACGAGAAGCCGCGCTTCGTCAAACCTGCCAAGGTAGCCACATCATGAGCGACGAGAATACCGATACAGCCAACGGCGATCGCAAGCCCGAACCGGGCAAGGTTTCGATTGCCAAGAAACAGACCAACCGCCGGCGCGTTCTGCGCACCATGCTGCTGACCGGCGGTGTTCTCGGTGCGGCGACCTCCGGTTTCCTGCCGCTGATCTACTCCAAGAAAAACCGCCTGCGCCCACCGGGTGCTCTCGACGAAAAGGACTTCCTGTCGAGTTGCATCAAGTGCGGCCAATGCGTCCAGGTGTGTCCGGTCGAGGCCATCAAGCTGGCAGACCTTGTCGACGGCATGGGGGTTGGCACACCTTATATCGATGCGCGTGAGCAAGCCTGTGACTTTTCCTGCGACGCCGTGCAGTGCATCCTCGCCTGCCCGACCGGCTCACTGACCTACCACAAGCCAGCTCACCTCACCGTGCGCCCCGGCGCCGAGCTGTCCAGCAAGCCCATTCTGCTCGCCAAGGAAAAGGATGCCGAGCCGACGCTGAACCTCGCCGAACGTATTGGCGTCGCCCGCCTGACCCGGCCGGAATCCTGCCTGGCCATGCAAGGCAAGGGTTTTCAGGGCACCGCCCGCGGTGCCGCTTTCGACGGCAAGCTGCGCTACATGTCGGTCGACCGCTGGAAGCCGATTCCTGTCGCCGACTTCAAATACGACCGTGAGATTTGCGACCTTTGCGAGCAGGCTTGCCCGATCAAAGGGGCGATTACCGTCGAAATGGGACTGGGCAAGGACGGCAAGAGAAAGGGTATTCCTGTCGTGCATGAGGCCTGTGTCGGCTGCGGCGTCTGCGAGATGATCTGCCCGACCGAACCGGCCAGCATCGAAATCATTCCCGGTGAAGGATGGAGAGCATGAGTTCCGTACACAACAAGCGTTTCGTTGACCAGATCATGGTGATGTTCGGTCGCGAGACAAAGAAGCCGGAGCAGTTCACCGAAAAGGCCATCCAGGTCCACCAGTTGAAGCGGATGACCAACAAGGAAGCGTTCCTGAATGCATCCAAGGAAGCGCATCGACTGCAGCAACTCAAATCGCAGAAATGGCGCAACCGGCGCTGGGCGACGCTGATTTTTGCCAATCTGCTGTTCGTCATTTCCTTCGCCCTGGACATCCAGATCCTCGAAGGTGCCTTGACTGCCTCGCGCTTCGTCGGTTTCCACCTCATCGACCTGAATTCCGCCCTGCAGGTGATGCTGGCGCACAAGCACATCATCAACAACCTGCTGATCGGCACCGGCACGGTACTGCTGTTGTGGGTATTGCTTGGTGGGCGCACCTTCTGTTCCTGGATATGCCCCTACCACCTGCTCGCCGAGTGGGCCGAGAAGCTGCACCTTTATCTGGCCAAGAAAAAGCTGGTCACCGATCAGGTCATGGATCGCCGCCTGCGCACTGTGTTCTGGGTCATCTTTGCCCTGCTCGCCATCGCTACCGGCTACACCGTCTATGAGGCCATTTCGCCGACCGGTATCCTGTCGCGGGCGCTGATCTACGGCCCGGGCCTGGCAGTGCTGTGGGTTCTGGCCCTGCTCTTCTTCGAGGTTTTCTTCTCCCGCCGCGCCTGGTGTCGCTACGCTTGTCCGATCGGTCTGACCTATGGTGTCGTAGGCATCATTTCGCCTGTACGCGTCAAGTACAAGCTGGAGAGCTGCTTCCATGAAGGCGATTGCCGCAAGGTCTGCCTGGTACCGCACGTTCTCGATACGGTGATCAAGGGGCGTGCAGTCGATACCGAGGTGGCCATCGGCCCCGACTGCACACGCTGCGGGCTGTGCGTTGATGCGTGCCCGACCGGTTCCCTGACCTTCGAGGTCAAGGGCCTGTCGAAGCTGATGTAGCCGCGGGGAACACCCCTGTTCGCTCATGAACCAAGCCGGTATCCACCGGGTACCGGCTTGGTTTTAATCGGTTCAACCCCACTGGAAAACCGTGTGACCCACATGAATCCGGCCTGTAGTTTTTTGACAAAAATTCAATGTCCGCCCTTTCCGGCGCACCTATAATCCGCCCCATGATCCAGTTCAAGCAAGTTGCCAAAACCTTCCGCAAGGCCCGCGTACTCGACGGTATCAGCCTCGACATCGGGCTCGGCGAACGTGTCGCACTGATCGGCTCCAACGGCGCCGGCAAGACCACGCTGATCCGTTGCCTGCTCGGCGAATACACTTTCGACGGCAGCGTGAGCATCAGCGGCCTCGACCCACGCACCAACCGCACCGTGGTACTCGGCAAGATCGGCTTCGTGCCGCAGTTGCCGCCGCCACTCAAGATGCCGGTTGGTCAGTTGATCGACTTTTCCGCCTCGCTGTGCGGCACCGACCCCAAGCGTATTCACGACATCGCCAAGCGTCTGGGGCTCGATGTCGACGCCATCCTCAGCCGGCAGTTTGTCCGCCTGTCGGGCGGCATGAAACAGAAACTGCTGATCGCCATCGCCCTGGGCCGCGACGCACAGGTTCTGGTCATGGACGAGCCGGCAGCCAACCTTGACCCGGAAGCACGCAAGATATTCTTCGATCTGCTCGCCGAGCGCCTGCAGGACACGACGATGATCATCTCCAGCCACCGCCTCGATGAGGTGTCGTCGCTGGTCAATCGGGTCATCGAAATGGACATGGGCAAGGTCGTACTCGACGACAAGGTCGCCGACGATGCCACGCTGACCGACACACTGGCCTGCCGCATCGTGCTCAAGCGTTTCGAACCCGCTTTCGCCAAGGCCCTGGATGGCTGGACGATTTCAGCCAGCGATGCCGACCAGCTGGTGTGGACCGGTCAGATTGCCGGCCCTGATCGCCTGCGCTTCCTCGGCATCATTTCGCGCTACACGGCACTGGTTGCCGATCTGGCGCTGACCGAGAACTGAGCATGTGCAACCGGCATCGACGTGACTTCCTTGGCCGACTCGGCGTCGGCGGTTTGTTGCTGACCCCGTTGGCTGCTGCACTTTCCGGCTGCAAGAAAGGCGCCTGGCCGGAAGAGATGGTCGAGATCAAATGGGACCGCGATACTTGCGTGGTTTGCAACATGGTCATTTCCGACCGGCGCTTTGCCGGCGAAATGCGCGGCGGCCCGAACAAGACCGTCTTCAAGTTCGACGATCCAGGCTGCATGGCCATCTGGCTCAAGGAAAAAGCCGAAAAATACCCCTGGCTGGCCGATGCTGGCACACGAATGTGGGTAGCCGACTACAACAGCAAGAGCCGTGATGAAATGAACTGGCTCGACCCCCGGCGCGCCTACTTCGTTACCCGCACGTCGCCCATGGGCTTCAACTTCGCTGCCGTCGCCGCACCGCTGGCCGGCGCTCTCGATTTCACCGACATGCGCCAGCATGTCCTGGCAAGGTTAAAAAAATGAAGCAACTCTGGCTCACTGCCAAACTCGATATCGTCGAATCGCTGCGTGCCCGCTGGTTCCAGATCTATACCCTGGTCTTCGGCGGCATTGTTGCCCTGCTCTTCCTGTTCGGCCTGACCGAATCCCGCGTGCTGGGCTTCATCGGCCTCTCCCGCCTGCTGGTCACCTACATCCAGCTGACCATGGCCATCCTCCCCATCTTCGTGCTGATCACGACAGTGCGCTCGGTGGCCGGTGACCGCGAAGCGGGTGTCTTCGAATACCTGCTATCGCTGCCGGTCGGCCTCGGCGCCTGGTTCTGGGGCAAGATCGTCGGCCGCTACATCGTCGTCTTCGCACCGGTGTTCCTGGCCATGGCGGCGGCCGTCATCTGGGCGACCATTACCGGCATCGAGGTTCCCTGGGAGATGTTCGGTTACTACACCGCCCTGCTCGCCGTGATGGCCATGTGCTTCCTCGGCATCGGCATGCTGATCTCGGCCATCGCCCGGACGACCGACATGGCGCAGGGTGCCGCCTTCATGGTCTGGCTGGTCCTGCTGCTCTTCCTCGACCTGATCCTGCTCGGCGTGATGATCCAGGGCAAGGTTGCCCCGGAACTGGCCGTCACCCTGGCCCTGGCCAACCCGCTGCAGGTTTTCCGCACCGCCGCGCTGGCCCTGTTCGACCCGCAACTGATCGTGCTCGGCCCGTCGGCCTACGTCATCCTCGACCTGTTCGGGACGGCCGGCTACAAGGTCTTCGCGCTGGCCTATCCGGCAGCGCTGGGAGTCATCAGCGCCACCACCGGCTACTTCATCTTCCGTCGCGGAGATCTGCCTTGAAAACGCGTCTCGCTGCCCTCGCCCTGGCGTTCTCCGCAACGCTCGCCAGCGCGCAGGACATGCCCTCCTCTGCGCCGCTCTTCGCGGCGACGCTCAACGATCTCGACGACAAACCGGTCGCGCTCGAGCGCTACAAGGGCAAGCCGCTGATCGTCAATTTCTGGGCGCGCTGGTGCGGCCCCTGCCGGGCCGAGATTCCCGAGCTGATCAAGTTCCGCAATGCCCACAAGGGCAAGGTCGAAGTGCTCGGCATCGGCATCGAGGACAAGGCCGAGCCGGCCAAGGAATTCGCCAAGGCCTACGACATGGATTACCCGGTGTTCGTTGCCAAGGAACAGGGCATACCGTTGATGCAGGCGCTCGGCAATACCAAGGCCGGCTTGCCCTACACGCTGTTCATCGACCGCCATGGCAACGTGATCCAGCGCAAGATGGGCGTCGTCCGCAAGCCGGACTTCGATTCCGTCCAGGAAGCGCTGTTCAAGAAATAACTGCTTGGTGACCTGGGTCACAGACCTGGTCTCAAGTTCACTCTATTCTCTCCGGGTTGCCGGCCATTGCTGGCGTTACGACGATTCGTGTCATTCGGAGAGAATATGAAAACCAGCCGCATCACCTCCCTCTTCCTGCTCGCCGGCCTCGCCCTCGGCGCTACCGCCAGCCAGGCCGATGGCCTGCGTTTCTTCGCCGGCAAGGAAGCCGGCTTCAAGTTCGAGCCGACCATCGCCCTCACCGGCGGCGTCATGAAGGCCACCGCAGCCAACGATGACAACAACTTCGTCTATGGCCTGGACTTCAACATGAACTGCGGCCTGATCCAGACGGCGGACAACCGTATCCGCACCCACGTCCAGATCAACCACACCAATGAATCCGGCGTGAAGGCGACCTCCTTCGAACTGTCGCCGCGCTACACCCTGCCCATCGGCAGCGGCTTCTCGGTCGGCGCTGGCCCGGTGATCGGCATGGTCAAGGCCGATAACGGCGTGGCCGACAAGAACCTGTTCGCCTACGGCGCGGTGGTTGGTGCCAATTACCG
>JAEUOE010000083.1 GCA_016790885.1 Dechloromonas sp.
AACACCCGGAGAAATGACGCATGAAGCGTATCGATATCGATAGCGCCATACGCTCGCACAACCAATGGCGGCGCCAGTTCCTCAATGCCTTTGCCGGCGGGGACTATGCCGACATGCCCTTGTCGGAGCATCGTTCCTGCACGCTGGAACTCGAATTGACACGCCTCGTCGTCGAAGGCAACAACAGCATCCTGGCTGCCCTGCTCGCAGCCGACCGGCATTTCCATGCCCTGGCCAACGAGATCATCGACCTGAGCAACAACGGTCTGGGCGATTCCGCCGACTTGCTGCTGCCCGACCTCAACGAAGCTGCCCATCGCCTGATCGCCCATCTGGACGATGCGCGCACGGTGTTGGAAAACTGACCCCGGGCACCGGATACAAGCTTTTCCTGCCGAACCAATGAAAAAAGCAGCCGAGGCTGCTTTTTTCATTATCGGGATGGCTGATTTTCTCAGCCGACCCAGCGCCGTGCGTTGCGGAACATGCGCATCCACGGCGAATCCTCGCCCCAGTTTTCCGGGTGCCACGACATCTGAACGGTACGGAAGACGCGTTCCGGGTGCGGCATCATGATGGTGAAGCGGCCATCCTCGGTGGTCACGGCGGTAAGGCCACCCGGCGAACCGTTCGGGTTGTACGGATAGACCTCGGTCGGCTCGCCCTTGTTGTCGATGTAGCGCAGGGCCGACAAGCATTTTTCGCGGTCGGCTGCGTTGTCGAACACGGCGCGCCCTTCGCCGTGCGAGACGACGATGGGAATACGCGAGCCTTCCATGCCGTTGAAGAACAGCGATGGCGAATCGAGCACCTCGGTGAGCACGAAGCGTGCTTCGAACTGCTCGACCTTGTTGCGACGGAACGCCGGCCAATGTTCGGCGCCCGGAATCAGCGACTTGAGCGCGCTCATCATCTGGCAGCCGTTGCATACGCCCAGGGCGAAGGTGTCGGGACGGTTGAAGAACTCGGCGAACTCGTCGCGGCAGCCCTCGTGCATCAGGATGGTCTTGGCCCAGCCCTGGCCGGCACCGAGCACGTCGCCGTAAGAGAAGCCACCGCAGGCTACCAGGCCCTTGAAGTCCTTGAGGTTGACGCGGCCGGCGAGGATGTCGCTCATATGTACGTCGACCGACTGGAACCCGGCGCGGTCGAAGGCGGCAGCCATTTCGTAATGGCTGTTGACGCCCTGCTCGCGCAGGATGGCCATGCGCGGCTTGGCGCCGAGCTGCAGATAGACCTTGGTGAAGTCGTCCTGCGCATCGAAGCCGATCTGTGGCGACAGGCCGGGATCGCTGGTATCGAGGATGCGGTCGAACTCCTGCTGGGCGCAGCTCGGGTTATCGCGCAGCGTCTGCATCTGGTAGCTGGTTTCCGACCAGGCGCGCTGCAGGTCGACGCGCTTTTCACGCAGCAGTTTCTTGGCGTTGCGGATGATGCGGATTTCGTCCCACTCATTGAGCATGCCGACGAAATGGTAAGGCAAGCCGGCTTCGCGCAGCGCAGCGGTAAGCCTTGAACGATCTTCGCGGCGAACCTGGATCAGCACGCCAACTTCCTCGTTGAACAGGGCGCGCACGACATTCTCGAAATCGCGGCCGGCCATCAGGTTCGGGCGCTTCTCGGCGCCATCCACATCGAGGGCCTGGGCGTCGAAGCAGATGCCATCGAGGTCGAGCGTCACGCCACAGCGGCTGGCGAAGGCCATTTCGGCGGCAGCGACGAACAGGCCGCCATCGGAACGGTCGTGATAGGCCTTGATCAGCCCATCGCGGTTCAGCTTCTGGACGGTGTCGAACAGCGCCTTCAGCTTGGCCGGTTCGTCGACATCCGGCGCATCGCTGCCGGTGGCGTTATACACCTGGGCCAGGCAGGAGCCGCCGAGGCGGTTCTTGCCAAGGTCGATGAGGATCAGGTCGGATTCGCCGCAATCGCGATTCAGTTGCGGCGTCAGCGTCTTGCGCACGTCGCCGACCGCCGAGAAGGCGGTGACGATCAGCGACAGCGGTGATACCACCTGCTTCTTCTCGCCGGCTTCTTCCCAGGCGGTACGCATCGAAAGGGAATCCTTGCCGACCGGAATCGACACACCGATCTGCTTGCACAGTTCGGAAATACCCTCGACGGTGGCGTACAGGCGGGCATCCTCGCCCGGCACGCCGCACGGCGCCATCCAGTTGGCGGACAGCTTGACCTTGTCGATGCTGCCGATATCGGCAGCAGCCAGGTTGGTCAGCGCTTCGGCAATCGCCATGCGGCCGGAGGCCGGCGCGTCGAGGACGGCGACCGGGGTGCGTTCGCCCATGGCGAAGGCTTCGCCAAGATAGCCCTGGTAGCCCATGGTGGTCACGGCGACGTCGGCCACCGGCACCTGCCACGGACCGACCATCTGGTCGCGCGCGGTCATGCCGCCGACGGAACGGTCGCCAATGGAGATCAGGAAGGTCTTGTCGGCGATGGTCGGCAACTTCATCAGGCGGTAGGCGGCGTCCTTCAACTCGAAGGAAACCGCATCGAAGGCGACGAAGCTGGACGGCTGGCTGGTCACGTCACGCGTCATGCGCGGCGGCTTGCCGAGCAGCGCTTCCATTTCCATATCGACCGGATTGACGCCGAAATGGGCGTCGGTCACGGTCAGGTGGCCATCGCCGGTTGCTTCGCCGACCACGGCGAACGGGCAGCGCTCGCGCTCGCACATGGCCTGGAATTCGGCGATGCGGTTCGGCGGAATGGCCAGCACGTAACGTTCCTGCGATTCGTTGGACCAGATTTCGGCCGGCGACATGCCCGGTTCGAGGATAGGCACCTTGCGCAGGTCGAACTTGGCGCCGACGCCGCCCGAGTGGGCCAGTTCCGGCAGCGCATTGGACACGCCGCCGGCACCGACGTCATGTACCGACAGGATCGGGTTGTCCTTGCCCATCTGCCAGCAGCGGTCGATGACTTCCTGCGCGCGGCGCTGGATTTCCGGGTTGCCACGCTGCACGGAAGCAAAGTCGAGGTCTTCGGCATTGACGCCGGCGGTCATCGACGAGGCAGCGCCGCCGCCGAGGCCGATCAGCATGCCGGGGCCGCCAAGTTGCACGAAAAGCGTGCCGACCGGGAAGGTTTCTTCCTTGAACGACTGCTCGGCCTGAATGGAGCCGAGGCCGCCGGCAATCATGATCGGCTTGTGATAGCCGCGCACGGTACCAGCCACATCCTGCTCATAGGTGCGGAAGTAACCGGTCAGGTTCGGGCGGCCGAATTCGTTGTTGAAGGCAGCGGCGCCAATCGGGCCTTCGATCATGATGTCAAGGGCGGAGGCGATGCGCGACGGGCGGCCGTAGGCCTTTTCCCACGGCTGCGGCGCATCCGGGATGTTCAGGTTGGAGACCGAGAAGCCACACAGGCCGGCCTTCGGCTTGGAGCCCTTGCCGGTGGCGCCTTCGTCACGGATTTCGCCACCGGAACCGGTCGAGGCGCCGGGGAACGGCGAAATCGCCGTCGGGTGGTTGTGCGTCTCGACCTTGGTCAGGATGTGGGTCAGCTCTTCCTTGTAGCGGTAGCCGCGGTCGGCATCCGGGTAGAAACGGTTGATCGTCGCGCCTTCGATGATCGAGGCATTGTCGGCATAGGCCATCACCGTGCCCTGCGGGTTGGCGGCGTGCGTTTCGCGGATCATGCCGAACAGGGTCTTGTTCTTCTGCTCGCCGTCGATCACCCACGAGGCGTTGAAGATCTTGTGGCGACAGTGCTCGGAGTTGGCCTGGGCGAACATCATCAGTTCGACATCGGTCGGGTTGCGGCCGGCCTTGGTGAAGATGTCGAGCAGGTAATCGATTTCGTCGTCGGACAG
>JAEUOE010000121.1 GCA_016790885.1 Dechloromonas sp.
GGCTGAGTTGCCGACCTCCTGGGCCGCCACCAAGGCCGCCTACATTGGTGCCTGCCGCGACAAGGCCGAGAACATCGCCACCCGCAAGGCCTCGCAGAACGCCATCGCCGCGCTGGTCCCGGCCGTGCCGGAAATCTTCGGTGGCTCGGCCGACCTGGCCGGCTCCAACCTGACTTTCGTCAAGGGCAGCAAGGGTGTCACCCGCAGCGAAGGCGGCAACTACTGCTACTACGGCGTGCGCGAATTCGCCATGACCGCCATCGCCAACGGCATCGCCCTGCACGGCGGCCTGATCCCCTACACCGCGACCTTCCTGGTCTTCTCCGACTACGCCCGCAACGCCATCCGCATGGCGGCGCTGATGAAGCAGCGCCAGATCATGGTCTACACCCATGACTCCATCGGCCTCGGCGAGGACGGCCCGACGCACCAGCCGGTCGAGCACATCCCGTCGCTGCGCATCATCCCGAACGTCGATGTCTGGCGTCCGGCCGACGCCACCGAAACGGCCATCGCCTGGACCGCCGCTGTCGAACGCACCGACGGCCCGAGCATCCTGGCCCTCTCCCGGCAGAACCTGCCGACCGTAACCCAGAAGGTCGCCGACGCCGACATCGCCAAGGGCGGCTACATCCTGTCCGACGCCGCCGACGCCAAGGCCGTGCTGATCGCAACCGGCTCCGAGATCAAGCTGGCGCTCGACGCCCAGGCTGCGCTGGCCGCCGAAGGTATTGCCGTGCGCGTCGTATCGATGCCGTGCACCAACGTCTTCGACCGCCAGAACAAGGCCTACCGCAGCGCCGTGCTCGGCGCCCACATCCCGCGCATCGCCATCGAAGCCGCCCACTCCGACTTCTGGCGCAAGTACGTCGGCCTGCATGGTGCCGTGATCGGCATCGACCGCTTTGGCGAATCCGCCCCGGCCGGCCAACTCTTCGACCTGTTCGGTTTCACTGTCGCCAACGTCGTGTCCACGACCAAGGCACTGCTGTCCTGATTCAAAACTTCAACGCAGAGAGGAAAACACCCATGGCTATCAAGGTTGCAATCAACGGTTTCGGTCGTATCGGTCGCTGTACGCTGCGCGCCATCTACGAGCAGGGCCTGCAGAACGAGTTCGAAGTCGTGGCGATCAACGCTTCCGGCGATCTGGCCACCAACGCCCACCTGCTGAAGTACGACACCACGCACGGCCGTTTCCGCACTTCCGTGGAAACCGAAGGCGAAAACGTCATCATCATCGACGGCAAGAAGATCCCGTTCTACTCGACCAAGAACCCGAAGGACATCGACTGGTCCAAGCACGGCGTCGACCTGCTGCTCGAATGCACCGGCGCCTACACCACCAAGGCCAAGGCCGCCGCGCTGCTCGACCAAGGTGCCAAGCGCGTGCTGATCTCCGCCCCCGGCGGCGACGACGTCGACACCACGATCGTCATGGGTGTCAACGAAGGCGCGCTGAAGGCCGACATGACCGTCGTCTCCAACGCCTCCTGCACGACCAACTGCCTGGCCCCGGTCGCCAAGATCCTGTCCGACGCCATCGGCATCAAGCAGGGCCTGATGACCACCATCCACGCCTACACCAACGACCAGGTCACCGTCGACGTCCGCCACAAGGACCTGCGCCGCGCCCGCGCCGCCGCCGCCAACATCATCCCGACCAAGACCGGCGCCGCCA
>JAEUOE010000146.1 GCA_016790885.1 Dechloromonas sp.
CGGGGTACCCTGATCGTCGCCACGCTGGAAGGCGACGTGCACGATCTCGGCAAGAACATCGTCAAGATGGTGCTGATCGGCAAGGGCTACCGCGTCGTCGATCTCGGCCGCGACTGCCCGGTCGCTACGCTGGTCGCCGCCACGGCGCGTGAAGCCGCCAGCGGCGTGCTGATCAGCGGCCTGATCAGCAGCATCGTGCCGCAGGTACGCCGGGTGCGCCCCGCCCTGCGCGCCCACGGACTGGGCAGCGTCTGGGTGGTGGCCGGCGGTGCCGCGCTGAAGCAGTGTGCCGCCGCCGATCTCGATGTCGATTACGTCGCCGAAAATGCCTTCGACGGCGCTCGCTACATCGAGGCGCGTTTTACCGGGGCCACGCCATGAACGGGCTCGAACGCATGCTGGCTGCCGTGCGCTTCACCCCGGGCGACCGGCCGCCTGTCGCCCCGCAGCTGTTCGGCCATGCCGCGCGCTGGTGCGGCATCCCCCTGCGCGACTACGTGCAGGATGGCGCGCTGATGGCCGATTGCCAGCTGCGGATCCAGGCCCACTACGGCCACGATGCCGTCTTCGCCTTCATGGATTTCGGCCTGGAAAGCGAGGCCATCGGCTCCCGCCTGCGCTTCTACGAGGCGCAGTATCCGGAGATCACCGACTACGTGCTGCCGCCCGGGGCCGACGCGGGGCAGCTGCGCCTGCCCGACCCGACTGCCGACGGGCGCCTGCCCGAACTCTTGCGCGGCATCGCGCGCCTGCGTTCCGCCCTCGGCGATACGACGCTGGTCGCCGGCAGCCTGCTCGGGCCGATGAGCCTGGCCACCCAGCTCTACGGCATGGAAGCCGCCCTCTTCCTGGCCGCCGACGATCCAGGTCGCTTCGAAATCGCCCTCGACTACGCCACCGCCTGCGCCATCCGCTACGGCCAGGCGCAGATCGCGGCCGGTGCGCACCTGCCCGTGGTATTCGACCCGGCCGCCTCGCCGGCCGTGGTGCCGCCGGCCTTTTTCCGCGAACTGCTGCTGCCCCGGCTGCAACGCCTGTTCGCTGCCCTGCGCCAGGCCGGGGCCGTCGCCAACTGGCTCAACATCGCCGGGCCGACCGCCCCCATCCTGCCCTGGTACCCGGCGGCCGGGGCCGACATCGCCACCTTCGACTATTACGTCAGCCCCGAGCAGGCGGCCGGCCTGTTGCCGCAGACCTGCCTGCTCGGCAACCTCAAGTCGCTCGACTTCCTCGACGCCCACCCGCAACGCATCGCCGCTGCCGCCCATCTGGCACTTGCCGCCTTCCGCGAGCGCGGCGGCTTCATCCTTTCTTCCGGCTGCGAAATCCCGCCCGAATCGGCACCGGCCAATATCGCCGCCCTGATCGCCGCACGCGACGGGGAATGAGGCAATGCCCGAGCTCGCCATTCTCGTCCATGGTCAACGGCATGGCCTGAGCTTCCAGCCCGGGCCGTCGCTGCGCGAACTCCTCGACCGCAGCGCTTATCGCGTCCGTTCGGCCTGCCTCGGCCACGGCGCCTGCGGCCTGTGCCGGGTGCGCCTGCTCGCCGGCGATGCCGGCCCGCCCCAAGCGGCCGAGAAACTGCAACTGAGCGAGGCACAACTGGCCGACGGCCTGCGCCTGGCCTGCCAGATCCGCCCACGCACCGACCTGACGGTGGAAATCATCAACCCGGCAGCGCCTTCCGGCTGGCGTACGCCGCCCACCGGCCTGAGCGGCACGCCAGCCGGCTTTGCCGCCGACCGCCCGCCACCGCCGGGTATCGGCCACCCGTGCGGGGCTGCGGTCGACCTCGGGACGACGCATATTTCGCTGGCCGTGTACGACCTGGCCAGCGGCCGCTGCCTGGCCGAACGCTGGGGCAAGAACCCGCAGGGCCGCTTCGGCGCCGATGTCGTGACCCGGCTGCTGGCGGCCGAAAGGCCCGAGATGGCGCAAACCCTGGCCTTTGCCGCCCGCAACGCCATCGGCGAGGCGATCGACGATGTGACACGGCGCGAAGGCCTCGATCCGCGCCGCCTCGGCCGGGTCACCGTGGTCGGCAATAGCGCCATGCTGGCCCTGCTCGCCGCCAGGAACCACGGCCTGCTGTTGCAGCCGGCCTACTGGACCGCACCGGTCGATTGCGCGGCCAGCGATGGCCCGCGCTGGGCGGCTGCCTGGAACATCGCAGCCAGCGCCGAAATCGAACTGGTGCCGCCGCTCGGCGGCTTCGTCGGCTCCGACCTGATCGCCGGCCTGGTCGCCAGCGCGTTCACCGCTGGCCCGGCCCCGGCCCTGTTCATCGACTTCGGCACCAATTCCGAAATTGCACTGTGGACGGGCGAGACGCTGTGGGTCACGGCAACCGCCGGCGGGCCGGCCTTCGAAAGCGGCGTCGGCAGTTGCGGCGCACCGGCCGAAGCCGGCGCGGTTTTCCGCGTCAGCGAGGCCACCGGTGGCCGGCTCGCCTACCGCATCCTCGATGACGACCACGCCCGGGGCTTGTGCGGCTCGGGCCTGGTCGACCTGGTAGCCTGCCTGCGGCGCAGCGGCCAGATCGGGCCGACCGGCAAGTTCGCCGACGGCACCGGCGCCTTCGCCTTCGCGGTCGGCGAGCAGGAGTTCGCCCTCACCCTGCGCGATGTCGATGCCCTGCAACGCGCCAAGGCCGCCATCGGCGCAGGTATCGCCGCGCTCGGCGCGACGGCCGGCGTGCCCCTGGGCGCGCTGCGCCGGATCCTCGTTGCCGGCCTGTTCGGGCGCTACCTGGACATCGGCAACGCACAAGCCATCGGCCTCCTGCCGCCGCTGGCCGCCGACCGTATCGAGCTGGCCGGCAATACCGCAGCGGCCGGCGCCGCGGCGTTGCTCATCTCCCGGCAGGCGCAGGCGATGGCCGAACGCCTGCGCCGCTCGGCAAAGCTGGTCAATCTTGCCCACTACCCGGATTTCGACGATGCTTTCATCGACCACCTGTACCTCCGTCCGATGCAGGCGGACTAAACCATGAGCGAGAGAACCCTGAGTCCCGATGCGGCATTGGCGGCCATCGTCAAGTCGGCCCAGTATCTGGGCGGCATGGTGTCGCACCAGGATTTATGGCCGCAACTGGGCCGCCTGATCCGCCGCTTTTTTACCACCGATGTCGCCGCCTTCGCCAGCCGCCAGCCCGATGGTTCGGTGCATCTGCTGCACTGCGATGCGGCCGACCCGGCGGTGTGCGAACACCTGGCGGTGCTGGCGAGCGACAGCGTGAAAGCGGTTTTCGACAGCGGTTTCCTGGTGACTGCCGGCCTTGCCCTGCCCGCCCCGCATGCCCTGGCCTTCCTCCCGCTCGGGCCGGGGCGCCGGCATACCGAATTCGTCATGATCCTTGGCCTGTGCGGCAGCGAAGCGCCGAGCAAGGACAGCCTCGGCCTCTATCTCGGGCTGGCCGGACTGATCGAGACGACGCTCGACCGCCTGACCTCGCAACACCGCTTCCTGAGCATGGCCGACAACGTGCCTGAACTACTGTTCGAAATCACCCGGCAGGCCACCGGCCCCCTGAAGCTGACCTACGCCAGTCGCGGCGCCCGTGAAGTGCTCGGCATCTCACCCGAAACCCTGCTCGAAAATGCCGACATGCTGTTCGCCGGCTTCCCGGACGAGGAGCGCGAGGCGCTGGAAAATGCCCTGCTCGCCTCGACCGCCAGCGGCGAGCGCCTGCACATGACCCTGCACTGGCGCGGCCCGGACAAGGCGGAACGCCACCTGCTCTTCAACGCCAAGCCGGCGCCGGGCGACGAGGCCGGACTGGCCTGGGACGGTGCCATCCAGGATGTCAGCGAACGCGAACGCCTGCAGGAAGAGAGCCGCCGCAACCTGACCCGCCTCAACAAGAGCATGGAAAACGCGATCCAGGCGGTGGCGGCAACCATCGAGATGCGCGACCCCTACACCGCCGGCCACCAGCGCCGGGTCGCCGAACTGGCGACCCGCCTCGCCCAGGATCTCGGCCTGGCCGAGGAGGAGGTGCACGGCATCCGCCTCGCAGCGGCGATCCACGATATCGGCAAGATCCACGTGCCGGCCGAAATCCTCAGCTACCCCGGACGGCTGCCGGAAATCGAGTTCGCGCTGATCAAGGCCCACCCGCGCATCGGCTACGACATCCTGAAAAACGTCGACTTTCCGTGGCCGGTCGCCGAGATGGTCTACCAGCACCACGAACACCTCGACGGCTCGGGCTACCCGCGCGGCCTCAAGGGTGACGCCATCATGCTCGGCGCCCGCATCATCACGGTGGCCGACGTGGTCGAGGCCATCGACCTCTACCGCCCTTATCGCCCGGGCCTCGGTATTGATGCGGCACTTGGGGAAATCACCACGCATCGCGGCCGCTTCTACGACGAACGGGTCGTCGATTGCTGCCTGAGCCTGTTCCGCGAACAGGGCTTCGGCTTTGCGGAAACGACCGATCCGGATATCTGGCGGGTGAAATCCTAATCGGGCAGGCGGCGGAACACCGTCGTCGCGCCATTGCGTTCGCGGATCCGGAATTCCCTGGCCTCGACCGCCAGCACGACAGTCGGGTCGTCGATCACCCGTTCGCCCTGCTTGAAACTCCAGACCAGCTTCTTGTCGGCATAGCGCCAGATGCCGTATTGCAGCACGCGGCCGTCGTCCTGGCGGATTTCCCACTCGCCGTTGGCGGCCAGGTGAATCGGGGTGACGGCACGCGACGACTGCCACTTGCCGACGAAATCCCGTTCGCCGATACGCTGACAGGCGGGCAGCACACCGAGCAGCAGGCTGGCAATCAGGACAAGTTTCGCGCCGCGCAGCCGTCTTCCCGACATGCTGCCCGGCTCACTCGTCGCTCTGGTAGGCGCGCGAACGGAAACGGGCAATTTCGGCCTCGCGCTTCCTCAGTTCGGCCTCCTGCTGCGCCTTTTCCTGCGCTTCCTTGCGGCGGACCTCTTCCTCGCGCTGTCGTTGCGCCTCCTCTTCGGCACGCTGATTGGCGGCTGCCACCTGCGCACCGAGGCGGCGCGACTCTTCCTCGAAACGCCGCTGGGCGCGCTCCTGTTCCTCCAGCTGGCGCTGCTGCGCCATCTGGTCGCGCTCGGCGGCTTCCTTGCGGCGCATGTCGGCCAGCAGCAGTTCCGCCTCTTCCTTGCTCGCCGCACGGATACCGTAGGTCTGGTAGACATCCTGCAGATAGGCCTTTTCGGCAGCCGGCGCAGTGGCATCGGGCAAGCTCGCCTCATTGACCCGCTGGTAGGCGTTGAACATCACGCCGACCTGCATGACCAGGCCGACGATCATCAGCGTGGCGATGATGGTGAGCAGGATGCGCACCGGATTGCGCCGCGAACTGCCCAGGCCGACCTCGACCTGCAGGGGGGCTGCCGTGCGGAAAACCAGGTTGTCCTGGCCGGCCAGCCCGGCATCGTAGGCCGAGCGGCGGGCCGGGTCGGAGAGCACCTCGAAAGCCTGTTTGAGCAGTTTCTGGCGCAGCGCATCGGCCTCGCCGCCAATGCCCTGTTCGCGCGTCGCCCGCAGATATGCCGCGCTAATCGCCTCCAGGTCAGCTTCCGGGGCGATTCCCAACAGGTCGTAGTAAGTCGTTTTCTGCGTCATTCCAGGAAAGTGTCCGAAAAACCGGAGTTCGAGGATACCAAAGTCCTCGCCGCTGGCTCAATGTACCGGATCGGCGGTGCTCACCGCGCCATCAGCGCGAACACGCCCCAGCCCACATACTCACGCGTGTAGGCAGCATAGCGCTCGGGTTCCAAGCTCAGTCGGGCACGAACTTCCCTGGCCAGTTCGTCCTCGGGATTGGCCTCAAGCCATCGACGCATGGTGAGCCATTTGGCCGCCTCGTATCGGTCCCAGCCGTCCTGGTCGGCCAGAACCATTTCCACGACGTCATAGCCCAGACGACGGAAGGAGGCGAGCAGTTCCGGCAGCAGCAGAAAGTCGGAAATTGCGCCAGCCAGGCACCCTTGGGCAACATCCTCCGTCGGCGGCAATTGGCGCCAGTAGGGCTCGCCGATCAGGATCACCCCGCCGGGACGCAGGCTGCGCGCCAGAAGCGCGATGGTGCCGGCGACGCCGCCACCGATCCACGTCGCGCCAATACAGGCGGCCACCGCCACCTTGTCGGCAGCGACGTAGCCTGCGGCATCGCCATGAATGAAGCTGACCTGATCGGTGACCCCCAGTTCTGCAGCACGCGATATCGCCTGCTCGGTGAACAACACGCTCAGGTCGACGCCGGTGCCGGTGACGCCGTGATCGCGCGCCCAGGTGCACAGCATCTCCCCCGAACCGCTGCCCAGGTCGAGCACCCGGGCCCCCGGCTCCAGGCGCAACGCAGCGCCGAGTGTGGCGAGTTTCTCGGGCGTGATCGGGTTATGGATGCGGTGGGCACTTTCGGTAATGTTGAAGATCCGGGGGATGTCCATTGGAAAGATTCCTGAAGGTAAGAATGACGTCATTCTGCGCCTGAAGTGGCGTAGCCAGTGCGACACAGGCTTGATCGCCTGCCTGTGCGTGGAGAGTCCGTCAAATCCGATGGACGCGCGCGTTCGCTCAATGCACCGTGCACACCATGCAGCGGTAGGTGGGATGTCGTTTTCGGCTCAACCATGCGGGTTTGAGCACGTTTTTCATGATGTTACGAGCACGGCAAAACCGGCCAATTCAGGACATTACGAAACGATGGGTTAGCTTGAGGTTTTCTGCACAACAAACGACCGGCCAAGCTGGAAATGGGGAGCCTTCCACGGATCCTGTTTGGATTTTTGCGAACAATTATTTTTAGCATGGTAAATTACGTTTCCAAAAATAATTCAACGTAATCGGGGGTTCCAATGACCATCCTGAACTCACAATTCATCTACCACCGCAAGGAACTGGCCGAGGAATATTGCCGAATCCTCTCCGGCCGTAGCCCCGTCAACAACGCAACAAGCGGCCTGTTTCTCGCGGCTCCGCGGCGAACGGGAAAATCGACCTTTCTCCGCCAAGACCTCGTTCCCGAAGCGGAAAACCAGGATTGGCTTCCGATCTACGTCGACCTCTGGGCGGACAAGACCCGCAACCCGGCCGAACTCATCGCGGAAGCTATTGCTGCCGAGCTCGACAAGCACGCTCCGGTGGCCAAACGGGCACTGCGGGCGATAGGGATCTCCAAAGTGGGGGCCGCCGGCACAACGATCGACATCGGCGACGGCAAGAGCCAAGGCGGAATCACCATCGGTGCCGCACTCAAAAAGCTGTGGGAGAAATTGCTGAAACCGATCGTGCTGGTCGTCGACGAGGCACAGCACGCCCTGACGACGCCTGAAGGGGATAAAGCCCTCTTTGCGCTCAAAGCCGCGCGGGACGAACTCAACCAGGAAGCCGGAAAGGGAACACGGTTGCTTCTCGTGATGACAGGATCCAGCAGGGACAAACTGACGTTCATGGTCGCGAACCGGAAACAGGCCTTCTATGGCGCCGAAATCACGCGTTTCCCGCTTCTCGACGACAAGTTCGTAGAAGCATACGCGAAAGACTTCAACCGACAGTTCAACACCGCGCACCAATTCCCACTGGACGCCATGAAAAAGGCCTTCGAACTGGTCGGATGCCGCCCCGAAAAGCTCAGAGCGGCCGTTTCGGAGGCAGTTGCCAACTGCCTGGGGCCGGACGGCCTCGCGGAAATGGTCACCACCGGTGCCGCAAAGTTGCAGCAGGCTGCCTGGGACGAGTTCTCAAATTCCTATACGCGCCTGACACCGCCCCAGAAGGCGGTATTGGATGCCATCGCCCGTCTCTCGCCAAATTACGAACCGTACGGAGCCGAGGCCATGGAGGCTTACCAGAAGGTGCTTGGATCGGAGCCGAAAAGCTCTACGATACAGGGCGCAATCAAAGCGCTACAGGTCAGGGAACTGGTCTGGCAGTCAGCGCGCGGGAGCTATGCCTTCGACGACGAACTCCTTCGGGATTACTACTTGAGGCAGATGTATCCCGAGCCACCAAATCTGGCGCTGGCAGGACAATCTGCCAGTCGTTCCAAATTACGAACCGAGAAATAATTTGGCGTAATTCTGCACCACCCACGAGAGGGAATTCGCCAATGTCCTGCCTGGTCACAAGTCGGCGAAGATGACCGATCCCAAACTGGACGAACTTGGCGCACATCCATACAAATCGAGCAGTTAAAACCTAATGCACCGTGCACACCATGCACGGATCGAAGGAGCGCACCACGTGTTGCACGGTGGGCGGCGCATCCGGGCCGGCCGGCAAGCCGCGTAGCGCCTGTTCGAGCGGGCCGGGCTGGCCGGCGCTGTCGCGGGGGGAGAAGTTCCAGGTGGTTGGCGCGATGATCTGGTAGCGCTCGATACGGCCGCGGCGGATGCTCAGCCAGTGGCCGAGGCTGCCGCGGGCAGCTTCGACCAGGCCGACGCCGCTGGCTTCATCGGGCATCTCGCCGGAGGCGCAGAAGGCTTCGCCGGGCTGCAGCGCCTGCACCCAGCCTTCCATGGCCGGCACGACCAGCGCCAGTTCGAGCAGGCGGGCGACGACACGGGCCATGACGCTGCCGCCGCTACGGGTAACCATGTCGCACGACAGCGGGTGGCCGGCAATGAGCTGGCGGGCCAGGGCGCCGACCTCGAAGGCCTGGCCGGCGTAGCGCGGCGCCTTGCACCAGGTGTAGGCCTCGGCCTTGTCGGCATCGACGAGCGTTTCGCCCTGCGCCGGATGGCGCGGCGGCGCGTCGGCCAGCCAGGCGCGGCCGGTGTCTTCGGTGATGGCGAGCGGATCGAAGGGGGTCGTTACGCCGCCCTGCCAGGTGCCGCCCGGGAACAGCCCGTAGGCGCCGTGCGACAGAAAGGCATCGTCGGCACGGCCGATCCGGTCCAGGCCAAGATCGCTGGCCGCCGCCAGGAAAGCGGGGAAATCGCCCGTTCGCCCGGCGGCCCAGGCGAGTAGTTGATCCTGGCTGGCCAGGGCGGCGACGGCGGGCAGCGCATCGCCGAACAGGCGCTTTTCCAGGAAGCTGCGGAACTCGCGCAGCAGGGCGAGCAGGCGCACCCGCTCGCCGGCCGTGATGGCACGCGTGCTGCCGCCCGGCTGGATGGCCAGCGTGTGCGGCCAGCGGCCGGCGAGGAAACCCATCAGCTTGAGGAAGTTGGCCCGAGCCGGCAGCACGTCGGCCGCTGCTTCGCCCTGCACGGCGGCAAAACGCTTCGCCACCGCCGCATGCCAGGGCCGGCCGGCATAGGCCGGGCGGGCGAAATCGGGCATGAAGAACAGGTAGAAGTGCGTCAGGTGGTCGGCCAGGTTTTCGGTGGCCTGGATCAGATGCCGGGCGAGTTGCCCGTTCGGCGGCGGGGTCAGGCCCATCGCCTCGGCCAGCGCCGAGGCGGCAGCGGCCGACTGGGCGACCGAGCAGATGCCGCAGATGCGCGGCACGATGGCCAGCGCATCGAGCGGGGCACGCCCGATCAGGATTTGTTCGAAGCCGCGGAACAGCGGCGAATTGACGTAGGCGGCCTGCACCCGGCCGGCGGCCAGGTCGAGGCTGAGTTCGAGGTCGCCTTCGACGCGGTTGAACGGCCCGAGGACGATGCGCGTCACTTGCCGGCCCCTTTCTTGCGCACGGCGGGCAGGACGACCGGATGATCAGCGACTGCGTTGTTGCGCACCCGCTTCGGCGTCGCCGATTTGGAGAGCGCGGCCAGTGCGACAAACCAGGCCTTGGGCATGTCGGTCGGCAAGCCGATGGGAATGCCGGCCAGCTTGGGGGTTTCCTGGAAGGCATGGCCGGGCGACTCGAAACCCGGCTCGGTACAGGCGATGCAGGCGAAACCGCCGCGCAGGCAGGAGCCACTGCCATTCCACGGGCGCAGGTTGCAGTCGGCGTGGGCCTGGGTGCCCTTGCAGCCGAGGTTCTCCATCAGGCAGCCAAGGTCGGACTGCTTTTGCGCGCTGGCCTTGAATTCGTAATATTCGTTGCGGGCGCAGCCGTGGTGCACCAGGCCGCCGGCGTAGAGCTGGGGGCGCCCGAACTCGTCGAGGTCTTCCGGCTGCAGGCCTTCCAGCGCCGCCTTTTCCAGCGTATCGACCACCCAGCCGGGATGCGTCGGGCAACCGGCAATATTGACCACCGGCAGGCCGTCCTGCGTGCGAAAAGCGGCACCGAGCAGGCCGCCCGGCGTCTGCTCGTCGTACTGCAGGCCGCAGGCTTCGAGCGGATTGCCCGGCGTGTTGGCCGAGAACCCGCCGTAGGCCGTGCACGAACCGATGGCGAACACCCAGCGGGCGCGCCGGGCGAGGCGCTCGACCCATTCGGTCAATGGCCGGCCACTGCCGGCCAGCAGGTGGAAGCGGCCGCTGCCGTTCGGGCCGCGCAACATGGCGCCCTCGACGCACAGGGCATCGAAGGCCAGGCGCCCCTCGGCACAATCCTCCAGGATGGCCAGCGCCTCCTCGCCACTCTCCAGCGACAGGCCGGGATGCCACAGGAACTCGATGCCGGCATCGTGCAACTCGTCGAACAGGGGCCGCGGCTCGGCACAGAGCAGCGATTGCGTACACCCGCCACAGCCGCCGCTCTGCAGCCAGAGGACTTTCATTCCGCCTGCTCCAGCCCGTAGCGAACCAGCTTGGCGCGCAGGCCGACACGCGACAGGCCGAGTTCGCGCGCCGCCTTCGACTTGTTCCAGCGCAGGCGGATCATCGCCTCCTTCAGCACATGCATTTCGAGCTGCTCCATGCGCTCCTTGAGGCCGCCGGTGAGGCCATCGGCCCAGGCGAAGTCGGCCACCGGCGTTTCACCGACCGGCGTGCGCAAGACGCGCGGCGACAGCAGGTCGGCACCGAGCAGCGGCGTCGTTGCCAGCGCCACCATGCGCAGGATTTCGTTCTGCAACTCGCGCACATTGCCCGGCCAGCGGTAGGCGGCGATGCAGGCCATCGCCTCCTTCGAGAAACCGTCGACCGATTTGCCCAGCCCCTGGCAGCTCGAATCGAGCAGGCGGCGGGCAAGCAGCGGCAGGTCCATGGTCCGTTCGCGCAGCGGCGGTACGTGCAGCGAGATGGTGGCCAGCCGGTAATAGAGGTCTTCGCGGAAACGGCCGGTGCGCACGTCATCCTCCAGGTCGCGGTTGGTCGCCGCGATGACGCGCACGTCCACCGTCACCGGCCGGTTGCTGCCGAGCGGCCGGAACTCGCCCTCCTGCAGCACGCGCAGCAGCTTGACCTGGAAGGCCGGGCTGGTTTCGCCGATTTCGTCGAGGAACAGCGTGCCGCCATCGGCCTGCTGGAAGAGGCCGACCCGGTCATCGACCGCACCGGTGAAGGCGCCCCGCTTGTAGCCGAACAGTTCGGACTCGAGCAGGGTGTCGGGCAGCGCGCCGCAGTTCTCGGTAATGAAGGCCTTGGTGGCGCGGCGGCTTTCGTAGTGGATGGCGCGAGCAACCATTTCCTTGCCGGTCCCGGATTCACCGGTCACCATCACCGACAGGTCGAACGGTGCGACGCGTTGCACCATGTCGCATACCGCGTTGAGCGGGCTGCCCGGGGCGCGAATGACGGCGGACAGGCCGAAGCTGCTTTTGGCCTTCTCCTGCTTGGTGTCGACATGGCGCTTGAGCACCGGCTCGGCGGTACGCAGGTCGAGGCTGAGGCGCTGGTTTTCCTGCTGCAGGCGCCAGACTTCGGCGGCGCGCTGCAGCGTGAGCAGCAGTTGTTCCGGCTGCCAGGGCTTGAGCAGGTATTGCCAGATGCCTGCCTCGTTGACCCCGGTGATGATGTCCTCGGCGTCGGTATAGCCGGAGAGGATGATGCGCACGATGTCCGGCCAGCGATCACGCACCTCCTTGAGGAACTGCACGCCGGTGGTGCCCGGCATGCGCTGGTCGCAGAGAACGATGCGGATACCGCTCACCGGCTGCTCGCGCTCGAGGATGGCCATGCCCTCGTCGGCACCGGAGGCGCACAGCACGTCGAAATCCTCCTCCAGCGTTCGGCGCAGCGCTTCCTGCGAGCGGATCTCGTCATCGACGACGAGGATGGCAGGCAGTTTGCGCAGGCTGCTGGCGGAAGGCTTGGTCATGCCGGAACTTTCCAGTCGAGATCGCGGTGGCGGGCCAGATGGCGCGGCGTCCACGAATGCGGGGAACGGGAAACGAAATGATAGCGCGCGACATGGTAGGAGGGGTCGAAGCCATAGAAATTACGGCGCATTTCGGCCAGCTCTGCCGCGCGATAGACGGCCAGCGGCTTCACCGCCTCATCGGCGGCACGCCGGGCGGCCTTGGCGGCCAGCTGTTCGCCGATATCCGGCATCGCCGCCAGTTCAGCAGCCCGCCGCGCAACATCGACCGCGAAGCCCGGCCCGGGCAGGCAGGCGTCGTAGAAACCGAGCTGCACCGACTCAGCCGCTGTCATCGGCAAGCGATGGCGCATGATGGCTGCCGCACCGGCCGCGCCGACACGCGGCGGGAGCAGGTAGGTCCAGAATTCCGAACCGAACAGGTTGCCCATGTTCTTGTAGTGCGGGTTGAGCATGACGCCATCACGCACCCAGACGAAATCGGTGGCGCGGGCCAGGAAGCAGCCGCCGGCCCCGGTGTTGCCACCCACCGCGGCCACGGTGAGCTGCGATTCGCAGCGCAGGATGGCCTCGGCCAGGTCGTCGATGGCGTTGATATTGGCCCACGACTCGTCGGCCGGGCTATCAGCCGCTTCGATGGTGTTCAGGTGGATACCGTTCGACCAGAAATCGCTGCCGCCGCGCAGCACGATGACCTTGGTTGGCCGCGTCGTCGCCCAGCGGAAGGCCTCGGTCAGGCGCCGGCACTGCGCGGTGCTCATCGCGCCGTTGTAGAACTCGAAACTCAGGAAACCGACGCCCGCCGCCTCTTCGTAGGCAATATCCTGCCAGGTAGGGTCGGCTGCCTTCCAGCAACCAGCCAGCGGCAGTTCCGGCAGATCGGTCGCCTCGGGGAAGGCCAGGGTGGCGGGCAGCTTGATGCCGCCTGGACGCTTGACGTGGCCGATCCACACGGCGCCATCGGGCGTCGCCCGGCAAATCGCAGTTTCGCGCCAGCCGAGCACGGTACCCGGCACGCCGCGCAGCGTGGCTTCCGGCCAGGCATCGAACAGGTGGCAGGGCTGGCCGAACAGGCTGTCGGCGACACCAGGGAAGCCGTCGGCGGCATTGAGCTTGGCCAGCACGAGGGCGCTGCAGTCCGTTTGCCAATCGATGTGACGATCGCTCTGCTTCATCAGTTCATGCGGTTTGCCCGGCACGCGTTGCGGCTCGAAATCACCGGCCGCGACACGCTCTACCGCCTTTAGCACGGCCCGTACGGCAGCTTCGGTCACCTGATTGCGATACAACGAGGCCTTGCGCGTTGCCGCCATCGGGAAATTCGCCGAGGCCCAGACCGGCCCGGCATCCATCTCCGCCTCTGCCTGCAAGACCGTCACCCCCCATTCGTCCACCCCGCGCTGAATCGCCCAATCCAGCGCCGACGGCCCGCGATCGCCGGGCACGCCAGGGTGGACAATCAGGCAACGGTGGCGCGACCAGATCGACTCCGGGATCGCTCGTTTCAGAAATGGCGCGATGATCAGTTCAGGCTGGAACAGCGCAACCGCCTCCTCGGTCACCGAATCGGAAATGTCGAACTCGATGCTCACCTGATGGCCGCGCCCCGTCAATTCACAATACAGGCGCTGGCTGAGACTGTTGAAGCTGTGGGTAATAAAGAGAATCTTCATGTTTTACATTTCTTTACAAAACATGCCTATGGAATGATGTGTGCAAAACAGCGGCTTTGAAAGCCATTGTTTTTCAAGGACCAAGCGAATTATTACTTTGGCGATATTTGTTCTGTAACTCATATTGAATACGATGCATCACATCTGACAAGCAAACCGAGAACGACGATGCAAGCGCAACGCCAACCCGCAAAAGCCCGCAGAACTCGCCAAACCCACGTCAATCGGGCACCGCGCCCGGACTACATCGCTGCCGTCCGCTATGCGGAAGGTCATAGTGAAATATTCCATATCCGTAATGCCGATAACCTCGAAGACGCCCGTAAAATGGTTATTTCCGAGGTTGGCAAGGTGCGGTCGATCATGATTGCACTGCGTCACTAAGCTTTCAGCAAATTCGCGGCAATTGTTCGCCGCTCAGCCAGTCCACAATTCGACGACCGCCAAATCCGGTCGTCATCTGCACAAAATGGTGCGCATCCTCGTGCACCGTGCCAATCATGGCCGCCGCGCCCCCCAAGGGGTGGGCACGCATCACCGCCAATAGCTTCTCCGCATCGGCTGCTGCGCAGATCGCCACCAGCTTGCCTTCGTTGGCGACATACAACGGGTCCAGCCCCAAGAATTCACAGGCGGCTTCGACCTCCGGTTTAACCGGCAAATTCTTCTCCTGCAACATCATCCCGACACCGGATTGCCTGGCAATTTCATTCAGTGTCGTCGCCAAGCCGCCCCGGGTCGGATCGCGCAGTACATGAATCTCCGCACCGCTCTCCCGCATCGCCGCAATCAGGCCGTGCAGGGCGGCCGTATCGGACACGATGGGAGACTCGAAGCCCAGACTCTCGCGCTCGGCCATGATCGCCATGCCGTGATCACCCAAGGTACCGGACACCAGAATCGCATCGCCCGGCAGTGCATTGCGACCCGACAGTTCGTTGCCCGGCCGCACCACGCCAACCCCGGTGGTCGTGATGAACACGCCATCGCCCTTGCCGCGCTCGACCACCTTGGTGTCGCCAGTCACGATCGGCACCCCCGCCTCCCTGGCCGCCGCCGCCATGCTCTGCACGATACGCGCCAGATCGGCGAGTTTGAACCCCTCTTCCAGGATGAAGCCCGCCGACAGATAAAGTGGCTCCGCTCCCATCACGGCCACATCGTTGATCGTTCCATGCACCGACAGACAGCCGATATCGCCGCCCGGGAAAAACAAGGGGGAGACCACATGTGAATCGGTCGCCATCACCAGCCGGCCCTCTCCGGGGTGCGGCAACAGTGCGCCATCGTCGCCTTGAGCCAGGTATTCGTTGCCGAGGTGCTTGGCAAACAGTTCCTCGATCAACTGCGCCATCGCCCGGCCACCGGAGCCGTGAGCCATGTCGATCTGGCCGGTCTTGAGGTCGAGGGGACGGATGTAGGTTTTGCGGGTCTGGGTCATGGGGTGGTCGTGTACTTGAAATGTTATTTTTCGCGCTTGAGGCGCGCCTTACTTTTTCTTGCTTCGCCAAGAAAAAGTAAGCAAAAAGAAGGCGACCCGGCGTCAGCGCCGGCTTCGCCGGTTCCCTGCGCTACTCGGTCTTCGCGGGCGCTGCGGAACTCGGCCCTACGGGCCTCAGACAGTCCTCGCGCTATTTCCGCGAAGCCCTCCGTTGCTCGGCGCTGTCGACGGGACGGGGAAAACCAGCGCGCACCCAACCAACCGGCCCTGCACAACGTTTGGAAAAGCGTGTCGCTACTCGTTCCGCAACCAAAAACCGGGGTCTGACCCCAATTAACCCAGCAATTAACCCACGGAAATGGCTGGCAGCTGCAATCAGGCCACATCCTTATACCGCCCATAGGTGTAATGCGCCGCACAGGCCCCTTCCGAAGACACCATGCAAGACCCCACCGGGTTCTCCGGCGTGCACACCGTCCCGAAGATCTTGCAGTCCTGCGGCCGCTTGACCCCGCGCAGGATGGCGCCGCATTCACAGGCCTTGTGATCCGCCACCGAGGCATAGCCGAGCGGGAAGCGCTTCTCGGCATCAAATTCGCCGAACGTGCTGCGAATACGCAGTGCGGAATAGGGCAAAACACGCAAACCACGCCACTCGAAGGTCTTGCGCATTTCGAACACTTCGGCCACCAGTTCCTGCGCCTTGAGGTTGCCTTCGCGGCTGACGGCGCGGGCGAATTCGTTTTCGACTTCGGCTCGGCCTTCGTTGACCTGGCGGATCAGCATCTTGATCGCCTGCATCACGTCGAGCGGTTCGAAGCCGGCGATGACTACCGGCTTGCGGTATTCCTCGGCGAAGAATTCGTAGGGCCGGCTGCCGATGATGGTCGACACGTGGGCCGGGCCGATGAAGCCGTCGAGCGGTACCGTTCCCCACTGGCGGACTTCCGGCGACTCCAGGATGCTGGAAATGGCCGAGGGCGTCAGCACGTGACAACACAGCACCGAGAAATTCTTCAGGCCGAGCGCCGCCGCCTGCTTGATCGCTACCGCAGTCGGCGGCGTCGTCGTCTCGAAGCCGATGGCGAAGAAGACGACCTGCTTGTCCGGGTTCTTCTGCGCCAGCGCCACGGCATCGGCGCTCGAATAGACCATGCGGATGTCGCCGCCACGCGCCTTGGCCTTCATCAGCGACAGCCCGTTGGAAGCCGGCACGCGCAGGCAGTCGCCGTAGGTGCATAGCGTGACGCCCTGCTCCAGCGCCAGGCGGATGGCCTGGTCGACGCGGCCGATGGGCAGCACGCAGACCGGGCAGCCCGGGCCGTGGATCATCTTGACATTGGCCGGCAACAGGTCGGAAACGCCATAGCGCGAGATGGCATGGGTATGACCGCCGCAGAACTCCATGAAATGGTAACTGCGCGCCGGGTCAGCCTCGGCGCGGATGGCTGCCGCCAGTGTTTGCGCGACCTCGCCGTCGCGGTATTCGTCGATGTATTTCATCACTCAATGCACGCTGATGTCGTGGCCATCAGAGGGCAATTGGCCCATCTCGGCGAACAGCTGGAGCGTCTTTTCAGCCTCTTCCGGATCGAGTTTGTTCAACGCGTAGCCGACATGGACGATCACATAGTCGCCCACCGCCACGCCGTCGAGCAGGGCCAGCGAGATTTCCTTCTTGACCCCGGCCAGATCGACCAGGGCGTTATCGTCGGGGCGCAGTTCAACGACCTGCGCGGGGATGGCGAGACACATCCGCGTTGCTCCTCACACTCGTGATTGTTGGGGCAAAGTCTACCCGCCCCGGTTCAATTCCGCTTGCCGGCCAGGCGACGGAGAAAGCCGCGCCGCGAAACTTCCGGTTTTTCTTCGGGGATCGGCGCGGGTTGCGGCTCCGCAACAGCCGGCGGCGCGGTGAAAACGGTCTTGATCGCATCGGCCGCGACAAAGCGCGCCGTCGCCATGTCCGGCAGTTTGTCGACCGGCGCGATCAATGGGCAATACTGGTAAGGGCCGATATCCGGATCGTCATCGGCGATGAACTGCATGGTGCCGCAGGGCAGGTTCAGGTAGCGCCGCTCGCCGGCCGGAATGTCGCCCCACAACTGGCCGCCGCCATACACCAGTACCAGGTTGACGAACCACGGCGTAATGACCACGCCCAGCCAGTCCCCCTCGACGCGCTGGAAGCCGATGGCCTCGACGGCCAGCGCGGCATTGACGAAAGGCAGGTCGCGCATCCGGGTTTCCCAGACGTGGCGGTAGTGCGCTTCGAGCCAGGCCGTCGGGTCGTTGTCGCGCGGCACCGCCGGGCGAATGGGTGGCGGTTGCAGGGCGGGCTTGCGGATGCGTTCAGTCATGCGGGCGGCTCAGATCCTGAAAGTGCTGGCTCGGGTCGAAATCTCCTTCCAGCGAAGCGGCCAGGGCGGAGAGCGCATCCTCGATCAGCTGCCGCTGCTCGTCCTCCACCACCTCCTTGGCCAGGCCAAGCGAGGTCAGCACCCAACTGCCGACCGGCTGCGGGCCGATCAGCATCATGTTGACGCGCTCGCGCTGGCCGTCACGCTCGACCCAGGCGAAATCACCGGCAAACTCGCCCTCGCCTTCCCATTCGACGACACGTTTCGGAATCGACAGGCACATCAGCCGCGCGCCTCCGCCTTGATGCCCAATGCCGCCAGTTCGGTCAGCGTCATCGCGACCAGCTGCGGCACCTGCGCCGCAACTTCCGGCGACAGTTCCATGCCCAGGCTCATCGACACCGGCTGCATGCCGACGATGGCGATAGCCTTCGGCGCCCGGTCGGTGAATTCCAGACTGGCCAGCACGTCGGACAGGCTGACCTGGTGTGGCGACAGCTTGGTCTTGAAGAAGACCGGCACATCGTCGCCCTTGAGCAGGATGGGCGTGGCCGGCGGCTGGTTGGCGCGCACGCAGTCGACGACGACCAGGCCGTCGAGGTTTTCCAGCTGCTCCAGCATTTCCATGCCGCAGGTGCCGCCGTCGATTAGCTCCACCTCGGGCGGCAGCACGTAGTCGCGCTCCAGTGCCTCGATGGTACGGACGCCGACGCCTTCGTCAGTCAGCAGGATGTTGCCAATTCCCAATACGACGATACGCATGCTCAATTCCAAAAAAACGGGGCGCGAGCATTGTCGCGCCCCCAACGCAGAGTTGATTTGTTGCTGATCAAACAGCCTTGACGGTCACCACCGGATTGTTTTCCTGATCGACCACATGCACGGCGCAAGCCAGGCAGGGGTCGAAGGAGTGCACGGTGCGCAACACTTCCAGCGGCTTCTCGGGATCGGCCACCGGGTTGTCGATCAGGCAGGCCTCGTAGGCACCCGGCTGATCTTTCTCGTTGCGCGGTGCGGCGTTCCAGGTGGTGGGCACGACGCACTGGTAGTTCTTGATCTTGCCCGAGTCGATGACCACCCAGTGCGACAGCACGCCGCGCGGCGCTTCGTGGAAGCCGACGCCCAGTTGCTCGCCCTTCGGGAAGACCGGCTTGTTGAAGGTCTTGAGATCGCCCTTGCCCATGTTGGCCAGCAGCAGATCCCACTGGTTGAGCAGTTCATCGACCTGCACGGCGCAACCGACCGCCCGTGCCGCATGGCGGCCGATGGTCGAGTGCAGCGCATCGACACCGACCTTGGTACCGGCGACCTTGGAGACCAGGTCGAGTGCAGCGGTCGCGTACTTCTTGGTCGGCTCGTGACCAGCGGCCAGCATGTTGAGCACACGCGGCAGCGGGCCGACCTGCATCGGCTTGCCGTAGAAGGTCGGCGACTTCAGCCAGCTGTATTTGCCGTCGTCCTGGAAATCGGTGTAGTTCGGCGTCGTTTCGCCCTTGTACGGGTGCAGCGACTTGTCATTGCCGCCGCTGTAGTTGTACCAGGAATGCTTGATCGCCTCGGAGACGCCATCGGTGAAGTACTTGTCGTTGAAGCTGGTGATTGCCTTGAAGCTCTCCAGCTTGCCGTCGGCGATATAGCCGCCGGGCAGCGCAAATTTTTCACCCTTGCCGTCGAGCGGGATGTCCGGCACGCACAGATAGTCGGTGATGCCGCGACCATACTTGGTCCAGTCGGCATAGAAACCGCCGATGGCGCCGACGTCCACCAGATAGACGTTCTTGACGAAGTCGTCCAGCTTGAGCATCCACTCCTTGATCGCCAGCAGCCGCTCGACAGTCAGCACCGACTGCGAATCGACCGACAGCGGGTTGGCCACGCCGCCGACTGCGACGTTCTGGATGTGCGGCGACTTCGAGCCAAGAACGGCGACGATCTTGCTGGCAAAACGCTGGATTTCCAGCGCCTGCAGGTAGTGGCTGACGGCCAGCAGGTTCACTTCCGGCGTCAGCTTCATGGCCGGGTGGCCCCAGTAGCCGTTGGTGAAGATGCCGAGCTGGCCGGTGCCGACGAAGCCCTTCAGGCGTTCCTGCACCTTGACGAACTCGGCCTTGGAATTGCCGCTCCAGTTGGACAGGCTTTCCGCCAGGCTGGCCGTCTTGGCCGGATCGGCCTTCAGCGCGCTGACCACGTCGACCCAGTCGAGCGCCGACAGGTGGTAGAAATGGACAATGTGATCATGCACGGCGTGGGCCAGGATGATCATGTTGCGGATGTACTGCGCATTGACCGGGATTTCCAGCTGCAGCGCGTTCTCGACGGCGCGTACCGAAGCAATGGCATGCACGGTGGTGCACACGCCGCAGATGCGCTGGGTGATCGCCCAGGCGTCGCGCGGATCGCGGCCGATCAGGATGTTCTCGACACCCCGCCACATCTGGCCGGAAGCCCAGGCCTTCTTGACGCGGCCGCCGTCCACTTCGACGTCGACGCGCAGGTGACCCTCGATGCGGGTGACCGGGTCGATGGTGACACGTTTGTTCATGTTGTTCTCCTATCCCTGGATTCAGTGTGCCGCTGCGCTGCGCGGCAGCACGGGGAAGCGGCGGGTAATGATGATGTAGCCGAGCACTTCGAGCGCGAACATGCCCATGGTGACCAGCATTTCGGCGATGCTCGGGAAATAGTTCCAGCCGTGGTCGACGCCGAGGCCGGTGTCGTAGCCGATCAGGAAGCCATTGACGCGTAACAGCACGCCGCCGAGCATGATCGCCACGCCGGCCAGGAACAGGCGGGCCGGATTGCGCCGGGCGCCGGCGGTGCCGACCAGCAGGTAAGGCAGAACGAAGCAGGCGGTTTCCAGCCAGAAGAAGAAGGCTTCCAGCGTCGGCTGCAGGGCGTGGCCCAGCGCATTGCGCACGACCAGATCGCCGAAACGGACGATCAGGAAGACGCTCAGCATGCCCAGCATGACCTTGGCCAGCGGCTGCAGCAGGTGCATCTCGATCTCCATGCGGTAGGCCGACGAGGCGACGCAGGACTCGAAGAGCACCACGCCGTAACCGATGGTGATGGCCGAGAGCAGGAAGAGCAGCGGTACGACCGGCGTCTGCCACAGCGGATTGACCTGCGGCCCCATGACGACGAGCAGCGTACCGAGCGAGGACTGGTGCATCATCGGCAGCAGGGTGCCGAGCGCGATGAAGAAGAACAGCACTTTCTCAAGCTTTTTCTTCTCCACCTTCATGCCCCACTTTTCCATGAAGACCGGCGAGAACTCGATCCACATCACGATGATGTAGGCCGAGATGCAGACCGCCACCTCGAACATCACCGAATTGGGATTGGCGTAGCCCGGCGACAGGATGTGCCAGAAATTCCACCAGCGGCCGAGGTCGAACAGCACGCCGACGCCGGCCAGCGTGTAGCCGAACAGGCTGGCCAGCAAGGCCGGGCGGACCAGCGGGTGGTATTCGCCGCGATTGAAGATGTACACCAGCATGGCGACCGAGAAACCGCCGCAGGCGAAAGCCGAGCCGATGACCACGTCGAAGACGACCCAGATGCCCCACGGGTAGCCGTCGTTGAGGTTGGTCACGGCACCCAGCCCGAAGATGAAACGGACGAAGAGCACGGCGACCATGGCGGCGATCAGCAGGCTGCAGATCATCACCGGCAGGTTGAACAGCTTGCCGCCGACCGGGGCGGCAGGATGATGGGCGCTCATGATTGCCCTCCCTTCTGGTTTTTGCTCACCTCATCGTCTTCCGGCACCACGTTGCGCTTGGCAACCCAGGTCAGGCCGGCCAATACGGCGATCGGCATGATCATGCCGCCGTACAGCGTGTGCTGGATGGTTTCCGACGTGGCGGCCGAGGACTTGGGCGGCAGGTCGGGCATGCCGGCCTTCTGGAAATTGACCGCCGACAGCTTCAAGACCTGCGTGCCGCCGTATTCCTTCTCGCCATAAACGTGCTGCAGATAGGTGCCGGCGACCGCTTCGTAGCTCTGGTCAAGCAGGCCCTTCCACTGGGCGGCTTCCTCGGCCGTTTCGCCCGGCTTGGGCAGGCGGCCGCGCGGCACGACCAGCTTCTCGCCCGGCTTGGCGGCCAGGCGGCGCTTGGCTTCGGCCAGCAGGTCCTCGGTACGGCCGAACAGCGTGGCGCCGGTCGGGCAGACCTCGGCACAGGCCGAATAATGGCCGTCCTTGTGGCGATGACGGCACAGCTCGCACTTGCCGATCTGGCCGGTCGGCGAGTCGTACTGGTACTTGGGAATGCCGAACGGGCAGGCGGCGACGCAGTAGCGGCAGCCGATACAGGCGTCGGCGTCGTAGCCGACGATGCCGGTGACCGGGTCCTTGGTCATCGCCGACACTGGGCAGGCCGACACGCAGGACGGGTCCGCACAGTGCATGCACGAGGTCTTCATGAAGGAGAAGCCGTTGGTTTCGGCATCCTTCGTTTCCATCGTGCCGTTGCGATACATCTTGATCAGGTTGAAGGTATGGCCGCTGGTATCGAGCGGGCTGTCCCACAACTTGTCCATGGCCGAGAATTCGGCCGGATTGTCGTTGGCTTGCTTGCACGCCGCCACGCAGGCCTGGCAACCGACGCACAGGGTGGCGTCGTAAAGCAGGCCCAAGCCTTCGGGCGGCCGCTGCAGTGTGTCGCGGGCGCAGGCCGTTTCGGGCAGCACGGCCGAAGCCGCAGCTGCGCCGCCGGCCAGGCAGCCGCGGAGAAAATCGCGTCTACTGGTCATCTCAGACCTCCGCTTTTTCGCCGGACTTCTTGGCTTCTTCCATCTGCTCGGCCTTGTGCGACAGGCCGAGATTCTTGGCGACCATCGCCCCGGCACCCGCTGCGGCACCGGCCACGGCGGCCAGCACGGCGGCCGAACCGAGCGAGGCACCGACGCCCTTTTCCTCGACGATGCGCGGCAGGAAAGCGGACGGCTCGATGTTCTTCAGCTTGGCCACGGCGTGGATCGGCTTCTCGAAGCCGACGCCCTGCTCGGTACATCCGATGCAGGGGTGGCCGCAGCCGACCGGCCAGGTGCCGGCGCCGGCATCGCCGAACTGGATGGTCGGGCAGTTGGCATAGGTTTCCGGGCCCTTGCAGCCGAGCTTGTACAGGCAATAGCCCTTGCGGTGGCCGTCATCGCCGAAATCCATGGCGAAGCGGCCGGCATCGAAGTGAGCCCGACGCTCGCAGTTTTCGTGCACCAGGCGGGAATAGGCGAATTTCGGCCGGCCGAGGTGGTCGACAGCCGGCAGTGCGCCGAAGGTCAGGAAATGCACGACCGTGGACAGGAAGTTGTACGGGTTGGGCGGGCAGCCAGGAATAGTCACCACCGGCTTGCCCAGCACCTTGTCTACGCCCATGGCGCCGGTCGGGTTGGGGTCGGTCGAGGGCATGCCGCCCCACGAGGCGCAGGAGCCGATGGCGATCACTGCCGCCGCATCGGCCGCGCATTCCTTGAGCAGCTCAATGGCTGTCTTGCCACCGATCTTGCAGTAGATACCGCCGTCACGCGTCGGAATCGCCCCCTCGACAACCAGGATGTACTGCCCCTTGTTCTCGGCCATCGCCGTCTTGCGCGCCGCCTCAACCTGGTGGCCGGCGGCAGCGAACAAGGTCTCGTGATAATCGAGCGAGATGACGTCGAGAATCAGTTTTTCCAGCGTCGGATGCTCGGCACGCAGGATGGATTCGGTACAGCCGGTGCACTCCTGGAAGTGCAGCCAGATCACACTCGGCCGCTTCTTGGTGGCGACTGCCTCGGCAACCGCGGCATCCGCCCCCTGCGGCAAGCCCAGCGTCGTCGCCAAGGCGGCGCAGAATTGCAGGAACTCGCGGCGATCCATCGACAGGCGCGTAGCCGCTGCCCCGATCCGATCGTCCTGTTCCAGCGAAATCAGATTTTGATTGGCCATGTTTCTCCCCTATTTTTGGTGGTTCGATGCCGATCCACACTGATCGACACCCGGTCTCTGCTGGGAAGCTGGCGTTTTTAGGAAATTATTTATTGCTGCTCTAATAGCAACAGGCAGGCCAGGTTTCAAAATCCAATGAAACCAATCACTTGAAAAAAGTGGTTAGGCTGCTACCAGGCAAAAACCGCTAATTACTTTCCACTTGGGCAAACAATTCGATCAGCGAATTGTCAGCCCAAGTAACTAGTCACCTGGTAGAAGCAGCCTGACGGGCAAGCCAGGCCTGGCCCAATGCCAGACCGCCGTCATTGGGCGGCACCTGCCGGGCTTCGAGCAAGGAGATAGCGGCCCGTTCGAGATGGCTGCGCAGTTGCGCCATCAGGATGGCATTCATGGCACAACCGCCGGCCACCGCCACTTGCCCCCCGGCAGGCACCTGGCCGGCAAGCACGGTCCATTCAGCCAGCCCGGCCGCCAGCGTGGCATGGAACAGGGCAGCACCGTAGGCGGCGTCATCCTTGCAGCCCATCAGGGCGAGCAGGATAGGCGACAGGTCGAGCACCCGCCCCTGCTCGCGCAGGGCATAACCGCCGGCCAGGGGCGGCACCGGCCCATGAGCGGCCGCCAAGCCTTCCAGCTCCATCGCCGCCTGGCCTTCGAACTGCATCATGTCGCGCAGGCCGAGCACCCCGGCGGCTACGTCGAACCAGCGCCCGAGGCTGGTCGTGCTCGGGCAGCGCAGATTGCGATCCAGCATGGTGAGCAGGGGCGCCGGGTCACGGCCTGGATAGTATTGGCGAATCCAGCCGCCCACCCGGTAGGCCAGGCCGGCGTCGTGCAGGGCCGAAACCGCCATCCGCCAAGGCTCCCTGGCCGCCCTGTCGCCACCCGGCAGGCGCAATGGCTGAACGTGGCCGAGACGTTCGCAGCCCCCCCCTTCCAGGCACAACAATTCGCCTCCCCAGGCACCACCATCCGGCCCCAGGCCGACACCGTCGATGGCCAGGCCGACCAGCGACCCGGCGACACCCCGTTCGGCACAGATCGCGGCGATATGTGCCTGGTGATGCGCCACCCCCTGCGCCGGAATGCCGAATTTTTCAGCCAGGCTCAATGCCAGATGGGTGGACGGAAAATCAGGATGAAGGTCATGGGCAATGATGTCTGGCCGCACATCGAGAATAGCCAGCAGGTGGCCCACTGTTTCTTCGAGGAAGCCGATGGCTGCTGCGTTGTCGAGGCCGCCGACATGCTGCGACAGGAAGGCCTCGCGCCCCTTCATGACGCAAATGGTGTTCTTCATCAAGCCGCCCAGCGCGAGCACCGTCGGCCCATCATCGGCGAGCGGGATGGCCACCGGCACATAGCCGCGGGCGCGCCGAATGAAGGCCGGCCCGGCACGCAGCACCGAATCGTCACAACGAATCACGATGTCGCGGTCGTGCAGCAGGTAGGCATCAGCAATGCCGGACAGCCGTTCGAGCGCCTCGGCATTGGCGATGACCAGCGGTTCGCCGTGCGGATTGGCGCTGGTCATGACCAGCAGCAGATCGCTCGGCTCGTTGATCCAGGCAGTACCGTCCGGCCGCCCGGCCGCTTCATGCCAGAGCAACAGGTGCAGCGGGGTGCCGGGCAACATCGCCCCGAGCCAGGCCAGACCGGGCGCGATGCCGGGCAGTTCGCGCGCGCCTTTCGGACACAACACGATGGGCGCCGCCACGCTGTGCAGCAAAGCCAACTCATCGCCACCGACACGGGCAAAATCCGCCAGCGAGGCAGCATTCAAACCCATCACTGCAAACGGCTTGGCCTCGCGCTGCTTGCGCTCGCGCAACTCGGCCACCGCGTCTGCATTGCGCGCATCGCAGGCAAGATGAAACCCGCCCACGCCCTTGATGGCGACAATGTGGCCGGCACGCAGCAGGCGCAGGGTTTCGGCAACCGGATCACCGGCCAGCGCCTGTCCGGCTGCATCCAGCAAGCTCAGTTGCGGCCCGCAATTCGGGCAGCAGGTGGTTTCGGCATGAAAACGGCGGTCGCTCGGTGCCGCGTATTCGTCATTGCACGGCGCGCAGAGCGGAAACCCGGCGAGGCTGGTCTGCGCCCGATCGTAGGGAATTCCCCGGCTCACCGTGTAACGCGGCCCACAATGGGTGCAGGTGGTAAAGGCGTAGCGCCAGCGGCGATTGGTCGGGTCGCAGAGGTCAGCGATGCACTCCGGACATATCGCCGCGTCCGGCCCGATGGCGGTTTTTATCTCACCCGATTCGCTCGCCAGGATGACGAAGCCATCACCAGGCACCTGGGCCGGCTCGCAGTCAATGGCATCGATCCGCGCCAGGCGCGGGGCCTCGCTCCGCAACCGGCTTTCAAACTGCTGCCAATTCTCCCCTTTGACCGCAGCAATCACCCCAGCCCCATCATTGAGCACCCAGCCCGTCAAACCGAGTTCGTTGGCGAGCCGCCAGACGAAGGGCCGGAAGCCGACACCCTGAACGAGTCCGCGAATTCGAAATAGCCGACCGGTCATGCTTTGCCCTCGACGAAAAGCTGGAAGCTTACGCCGAGCAGCGCATTCGCGCATTACAATGCCAAGCGACTAACCTCAAACAGCCCTCCCTCTTATTTCGCCTTCACGTGCGCAACGACCACGACTCCAGCAGCGAAGCCAGACCGACAAAACCTCGCTGCCTGAGCATCGACCTCGAAGTCGGCATCAAAACCAGCATCATTCATCAACTGGCCGCCCTACGTGGCGATACCGATGCTGAACTAAGCTTTCCACCAGGCAAACTCCCGGACGCGCTGAATCAGCTTGATGCGCTGGCTGACGACGCAGCCTTTCTGCTCGGCCACAATCTGATCGCCTTCGATCTGCCGCAACTGCGTGCCGCCAACCCCAACCTGCGGCTGTTCGCCAAGCCAGCTATCGACACCCTGCGCCTCAACCCGCTGGCCTTCCCGAAAAACCCATACCACCATCTCGTCAAGCATTACCAGGACGGGCAACTGCTGGGCAACCGCAAGAACAATCCGCTGCTCGATGCCGAACTGGCCTTGCAGGTATTTTGCGACCAGGAGCGAAGCCTGCAGCAGATGCAGCAGACTTCCCCCGATCTGCTGCTGGCCTGGCACTGGCTGACCACCCGTGATCAGTCCATTTCCGGCTTGAACCGGTTTTTCATGGTCACTCGCCACAGTGCCGCTCCGAGTGCCGACGAAGCCCGCGCAGCCATCGCCCGTCTCCTTGATGGACAAAGCTGCACAACGACCAGCCGCCAGATCATTGCCGCTGCCGAAGACCACGCCTGGCCGCTGGCCTACGCGCTGGCCTGGCTGTCGGTGGCCGGCGGCAATTCGGTGATGCCACCCTGGGTGCGCTTCCAGTTTCCCGAGGCCGGCCGCCTTATCCGCCAACTTCGCGACACGCCCTGCGCCGCCCCCGACTGCGCCTGGTGTCGCCGCGAACATGACGCACTGAAGCAGTTGCAGCACTGGTTCGGCAAGAACTACGCATTTCGTCCCGAGCCGGTCGACAAGGACAGTGGCCAGCCGCTGCAGCAGGTCATCGTCGAAAGCGCCATGCGCGGCGATCACAACCTCGGCATCCTGCCGACCGGCACAGGCAAGTCGCTGTGCTACCAGATTCCCGCCCTATCGCGCTTTGTCCGCACCGGCGCGCTGTCGGTCGTCATCTCGCCACTGGTCGCGCTAATGGAGGACCAGGTCAAGGGCTTGCGCGAGCGCGGCATCGACTGCTGCGCGGCGATCAACGGCCTGCTCAACATGCCGGAACGGGCCGACGTGCTCGACCGCGTGCGCCTGGGCGACGTTGGCATCCTGCTCATCGCCCCGGAGCAGTTGCGCAATCGCAGTGTGCGCAAAGTGCTGGCACAGCGCGAAATCGGCGCCTGGATTTTCGACGAAGCCCACTGCCTGTCGAAATGGGGCCAGGATTTCCGACCGGATTACCGCTACGTCGCCCGCTTCATTGCCGAAAGCCGCGACGCCTCACCGGACAAGACGCTGCCGCTGATCCAGTGCCTGACTGCCACCGCCAAGCCGGAAGTCGTCACCGATATCGTCGGGCATTTCCGGGAAAAGCTGGGCATCGCCATGCGCGTGCTCGACGGCGGCGCCCGGCGCGACAACCTGCGCTTCGACGTCATCCCGACCACGCCGGGCGAAAAATACGACCTGGTCGGCCGCCTGATCGCCGACGAGTTGCCGCCGGAAAAATCCGGTGGCGCCATCGCCTACTGCGCCACGCGCAAGCAGACCGAAGAGCTAGCGCAGTTTCTCCGGGAAAAGGGCCTGGCTGCAGCGGCCTATCACGCCCGCCTGCCGCCGGAAACCAAGAAGAACACGCAAAAGGCTTTCATCACTGGCGAATTGCGCGTCATCGCCGCCACCAACGCCTTCGGCATGGGCATCGACAAACCCGACGTGCGCCTCGTCGTCCACGCCGACATCCCCGGTTCGCTGGAAAACTACCTGCAGGAAGCCGGCCGGGCCGGTCGCGACCGAGCGGCGGCGCGTTGCGTGCTGCTCTACACCGCCGACGACGTCGAGCGCCAGCACAGCATGTCGGCCAACTCCCGCCTTTCGCGGCGCGACATCCAGAGCGTGCTGCGCGCCCTGCGCCAGATTCAGCGCAAGAAAAACCGCGAGGAACCGATCGTCGCCACCTCTGGCGAGATTCTCGATGAAGACGAGGAAGGCAGCTTCAAGCGCGACATCGCCACCGACGACACCCGCGTCCGCACCGCCGTCGCCTGGCTGGAAGAAGCCGGCCTCGTACGACGCGAGGAAAACAGCGTGCAGATTTTTCCGTCCTCGCTACGGGTCAAGGATTTGGCCGAAGCCGAAAGCAAGCTGGCGAGCAGCATCCCGGCACCGGAAGAGCGAAAAAAATACCTGAATCTGCTGCAGATCCTGATGGTCGCCCCGGCCGACGAAGGCATCACTACCGACGAACTGATGGTCAGCGCCGGTTTCGAGGCCACGGCCTTGCGCGAGGCGCTGTATCTCTTCGACCGGCTGGGCATTTCCAGCAACGACACGGGAATGACCGCCTTCCTCCATGTCGGCGTCGAAAATGCCTCGAAGAAGCGCTTCGAGGTGGCCTGCGCGCTAGAAACCGCGCTGATCGCCCAACTGCGTGAAACGGCGCCCGATGCGATCGCCGGCGACGGCTACCCGCTCAATCTGCGCCTGCTCGCCCAGCGCCTGAAAGATGAAGGCCATGCCCAGGCCCTGCCGCACAGCCTTGGCCTGATCCTCAAGGGGCTGGCCGGCGATGGCCGCAATGACCACAATTGCCCGGACGGGCGCGGCAGCATCACGCTCAAGCGGGGCAACGATCCGGAAACCGTATTCGTCGCGCTCAACCGCAGTTGGGGAGCGCTGGACAAGACCGCCGAACGGCGACGCACCGCTGCCGGCTTGTTACTCGCCCACTGGCTGTCCTGCCTGCCCGGCGGCACGCGCGGGATCGATCTGCTGGCTGAAACCACGCTGGGCAAGCTCGCCGCCAGCGTCGCCGGCGATGCCCTGCTCACCGCCGAAAACGGGCACATCGACAAACTGGTCGACCGCGCCCTGCTCTGGCTGCACGAACAGGACATCCTGCGCCTGAACAAGGGGCTGGCCGTCTTCCGCACGGCGATGACCTT
>JAEUOE010000159.1 GCA_016790885.1 Dechloromonas sp.
AGCCCCTCGCCATCACCCTCTCTCGCCTTACTTTTCCTTGGAGCAATCACGCGGGGTGATGCCCTTTTCCTTGGCGTACTGCTTGGCGGAAGCCTGGAACAAGGGATGGATCAGCGCCTTGTTGCCTTCGATCCAGCCCGATACCGGCACCCACTTGGCACCGTCCCATTGCTGGATCTTCACCTTGCCGGAACCTTCGTGGTTGTCGCAGGAGGTCTTGATTTCCGGCAGCAGGTCGGTGGCGCCGATGGCCTTCAGGCGGGCTTCGGTAATGTTCAGGTTTTCCAGCGCCCAGCGGGTCTGTTCGCCGGTCAGCGCCTTGCCCTTGCCGTATTTTTCCTGGCCCTTGCGGATCGCCTCGACCGACAGCACGGCGGCGGAAACGCCACGGTTGTAGAGGATGGTACCGATCTTGGCCTTGTCCTGCAGGTTGCCCTTGCCGGCGCCATAGACCACCTTCTCGATGTCGGCGATCAGCGGCACCTGCTTGCCGGCGACGTTCCAGGTCGCGGCCATGTAGCCCTTGGCGGCATCGCCGGCCGGCACGACGTCTTCCTCGGAACCGGTCCACCACGAACCGATCATCTTTTCACGCGGGAAGCCGACCTTCTGAGCGGCCTTGAGCGCGGTCTGGTTCATCACGCCCCAGCCCCAGAAGACGACGAAATCGGGCTTTTCCTGGCGGATCTTCAGCCACTGGGCACCCTGCTCGTTGCCCGGGTGGGCAACCGGAATCTGCACCAGCGAGAACTTGTTCAGCGCGGCCTCGGCCTCCATCGCGATGATGGCTTCCTTGCCATAGGCGGAGTCGTGATAGAGATAGACGATCTTCTTGCCGGTCAGATTGCCGCCTTCCTTGTCCTTGATGAACTTGACGATGGCCGAGGCCTGCATCTGGTAAGTGGTGACCAGCGGGAAGGCATAGGGGAAGACCGAGCCGTCGACCGCGTCGGTGCGGCCGTAGCCCATCATCGCCATCGGCAGCTTGTCCTGGGCCGACTTGTCGATCAGGGCGTAGGAAATGCCGGTGGACATGTTGTGGATCGGGCCGGCCGACTTCGCCGCCTTGCCCTTGAGGCGCTCGTAGCACTCGACGCCCTTGGCGTTGTTGTACTCGGTCTCGCATTCCTCGTAGGTCATCATCACGCCGTTGACGCCCTTCTCCTTGAGATTGACGTAGTTCAGGTAGTCGATGAAGCCGCCGTAGAAGGACTGGCCGTTGGCGCCATAAGGCCCGACGCGGTAGCCGATGACCGGGAAGAACTGCTCCTCGGCAGCGAAGGCCGGTTGTGCCTGGGCGAACAGGGCGAGAGAAACCGCAGCGGCGGCAAGGGCGGGTTTGAAATTTTTAATCATCTATGTCTCCTCCAGATTTACACACAAGCGACGGGGCCGCCGCCGCTCAAACGATGACCATCCCTAGTGGGGGAAAGGCCAAAGACGCAGTTTCTCCTTGGCGATCTGCCACAGGCGGGCTAGCCCGTGCGGCTCGACGATCAGGAAGAACATGATCAGCGCACCGAACACCGTAATCTGGATGTGCGACACGGTGGCGCTGGAAAACGGCAGGCCGAACAGGCCGGCGATGAACGGCAGGGCGATATCGAGGAAGATCGGGAGCAGCAGGATGAAGGCGGCCCCCAGGAAGGCCCCCATGATCGAACCGACACCACCGATGATGATCATGAACAGGATCTTGAAGGACATCTCCAGCGAGAAGCCGTCCGGCTCGACCGAACCGAGATAGCAGAAGGCATACATGGCACCGGCCACACCGCAGTAGAAGGAGCTGATGGCGAAGGCGAGCAATTTGGTCGGCATCAGCTTGATGCCGATCACCGAGGCGGCCACGTCCATGTCGCGCACCGCCATCCAGGCCCGGCCAGTCGACGAGCGCACCAGGTTCTTGGCGGCCAGCGCCATGACGACGACGATGGACAGCACCAGCAGGTATTTCTCGACCGGTGTGTTCAGTTCATGGCCGAAGATGATCAGCTTCTGGGTCGAGATCACGCCGGACGACGAGTTGTTCGACAGCCACGGAAACTTGGTCAGGCACCAGACGATGAAGAACTGGGCGGCCAGCGTTGCCACCGCCAGGTAGAAGCCCTTGATGCGCAGGCTGGGTAGACCGAAAAGCACGCCGACGCCAGCCGCCGTCAGGCCGCCACAAATGAAGGAAACCAGGATCGGAATGCCCTCGACACGTAACTGGAAGTTGTACGCCGCGTAGGCGCCAACCGCCATGAAGGCGGCCGAGCCGAGCGACAACTGGCCGGCGTAACCGGTCAGGATGTTGAGCCCCAGCGCGGCCAGCGCGAAGATCAGGAAGGGAATCAGGATGGCCGAGAACCAGTATTCGCTGGCAAACAGCGGCACCCCGAGGAAGGCGACAGCAAGCAGCACGAGCACGCCAATACGGTCCTGGCGGATCGGAAAGAGCTGCTGGTCGGCAGCGTAGGTGGTCTTGAATTGACCGGCTTCACGGTAAAGCATGTTGTTCTATCCCCTCTTACACGCGGTCGATGTGTTTTTCGCCAAACAAACCTTCCGGGCGAACCAGCAGGAAGAGCAGCGCCAGCACGTACGGGAACCAGCCTTCGATACCTCCGAAGTTGCCGCCGAACAGATCCTGCATGACCGGCGGAATGTAGATTTCAGCCAGTTTCTCCGAGGCGCCGATGATCAGGCCGCCGACGATGGCGCCCGGTACCGAGGTGAAGCCGCCGAGGATCAACACCGGCAGTGCCTTGAGCGCCGTGAAAGTGAGCGCAAACTGCACCCCATTGCGGGCACCCCACATCATGCCGGCGACCAGCGCGACAAACCCGGCTACCCCCCAGACGATGGCCCAGATGTTCTGCAGCGGAATGCCGATCGACAAGGCGGCCTGGTGGTCGTCCGCCACCGCGCGCAGGGCACGGCCGATGCGGGTGTATTGGAAGAACAGGGCCAGCGTCGCCACCAGCACCGAAGCCACCGCCGCCGCGACCAGGTCGAACTTGGAAATGACCATGTTCCACTCATCGAGGAACCAGGCAATCGGCTCATCGACAATACCCAGGTCGAGGGCGCGCGGCTCACTGCCAAAGAGCATCGGGGCCAGGCCCTCGATGAAGAAGGCCAGGCCGATGGTGGCCATGAACAGCGCGATGGGTGGCTGGTTGACCAGCTTGCGCAGCACGAACTTCTCGGTGGCAATGCCGAAGGCAGTCATGATGGCAAAGGCCAGAATGATCGCCAGCCACAGCGGCGCCCCCTTCTCCATGCAGCCAACCACCGACAGCGCAGCGAGGTAAACCATGGCCCCCTGGGCAAAGTTGAACACCCCGGAGGCCTTGTAGATCATCACGAAACCGAGGGCCACCAGCGCATACATGACGCCGGACAGCAGGCCGCCGATCAGGACTTCGAAAAAGAAATTCATGCGACCTCCCGGCGAGCGCGCTTGGCCGAAT
>JAEUOE010000209.1 GCA_016790885.1 Dechloromonas sp.
ACCAGCGACAACCCGCGCAGCGAAGTGCCGGAAAGCATCATCGAACAGATTCTTGCCGGCATGCGCCATGCCGAGTGCGAAGTCGACCGGGCCGTGGCCATTCGCCAGGCCGTGTGTGAAGCCGCTGCGCAGGACGTGATCCTGCTGGCCGGCAAGGGGCACGAACCCTATCAGGACATGGGCAGCCTTCGTCTGCCTTTCTCCGATGTCGAACAAGCCGGTGCAGCACTCGCGCTGCGCCGCAGCAAACAGGAGGAGACGGCATGAACTGGTCGCTGTCGCAAATCGCCGCCGCCGTGAACGGGCGTCTGGTCGGTGCGGATGTCACCGTGGAAGGCGTATCGACCGATACCCGGGCCATCGCCAAGGGGGCGCTGTTCATCGCGCTGGCCGGCGAGCGTTTCGACGCCCATGACTTTCTGGACCAGGCCATGGCAGCCGGTGCCGGCGCCTTGCTGGTGGCCGATGCCGGAAAGCTGCCGGCCGGCGTGTCTGCCGTCGTGGTTGATGACACCCGCCTGGCGTTGGGCCGCCTGGCCGCTGCCTGGCGCGCCCGCTTCGCGTTGCCGGTCATCGCCGTTACCGGTTCCAACGGCAAGACGACGACCAAGGAAATGATCGCAGCCATCCTGAAGGCCGCGCATGGTGCTGCCGTGTTGTCGACACGGGGCAACCTGAACAACGACATCGGCCTGCCGCTGACCCTGCTCGGCCTGAGCGCCGCGCATCGTGCCGCCGTGATCGAGATGGGCATGAACCATCCGGGCGAGATCGCCTACCTGGCACCGATCGGTGCCCCCACCGTGGCGCTGGTCACCAATGCCCAGCGCGCCCACCTTGAGGGGATGGGCGATCTGGACGAGGTGGCGCGCGAGAAGGGGGCCATTTTCAGCGGTCTGCCGGCCGAAGGTGTGGCGGTGATCAATGCCGATGATAGCTATGCCGGGTACTGGCGCGGCGTTGCCGCCGGGCGTCCGGTACGCAGCTTCGCCATCGACGGTGCCGCCGATGTGGTCGGCAAGGTACGCCAGCACGGACTGGAGACCGCCATCGATCTGAGCGCACCGGAAGGCGAGGTGCATATCGCCTTGCGTATCCCGGGGCGCCATAACGCCGGCAATGCGGTGGCCGCTGCGGCCGCCTGCCTGGCTGCCGGTGTGCCGCTGGCTGCCGTGGCAGCCGGGCTGGAGAGCTTCTCCGGAGTCAAGGGCCGCTTGCAGCGTCGTGCCGGCAAGCTGGGGGCGGAGATTCTCGACGATACCTACAACGCCAATCCGGATTCGGTACGCGCCGGCATCGACGTACTGGCTTCGACCATAGGCCGCAAGCTGCTGATCCTCGGCGACATGGGCGAGATCGGCGAAGCCTGTGCCCAGTATCACGACGAGATCGGCGGCTATGCCAAGAGCCAGGGCGTCGATCTGTTGTTTGCGCTGGGCGAGGCGACCAAGGCGGCTGTGCGCAATTTCGGCGACGGCGCCCGCCATTTCTGCCATGTCGACAAGCTGATTGCCGCTGCCGATAAGGAGCTGGGACCCGACACGACGGTGCTGGTCAAGGGCTCGCGCTTCATGAAAATGGAAAGGGTGGCCGATGCCCTGGCTGCCGAGGAGACACTCTAATGCTACTTGCCTTGGCCCAGTGGCTCGCCCAGGACGTTCGCTTCTTCAACGTCTTCAACTACATCACGCTGCGTGCCGTGCTGGCCGCGATGACCGCACTGCTCATTTCGCTGGCCGCCGGGCCGGCCGTCATCCGCTGGCTGGCCGCCAAGAAAATTGGCCAGGCGGTGCGCACCGACGGGCCGCAGACCCACCTCGTCAAGTCCGGCACGCCGACCATGGGCGGCGTGCTGATCCTGATCGCCATCGGTATCACGACCCTGCTGTGGGGCGACCTGACCAACAAGTACGTATGGACGGTGCTGGTCGTTACCCTCGGTTACGGCATCGTCGGCTGGTACGACGACTGGAAGAAGGTGGTCTACCGCGACCCGAACGGGCTGGCCAGCCGCTGGAAATTTTTCTGGCAGTCGGTGCTCGGCATCGGTGCCGCGCTGTTCATCGCCTTCTCGGCCAAGAGCCCGGCGCAAACCGAACTGATCATCCCCTTCATCAAGACGGTCGCCTACCCGCTGGGCATCGTCGGTTTCATTACCCTGACCTACTTCGTGATCGTCGGCACCAGCAACGCGGTGAACCTGACCGACGGCCTCGACGGCCTGGCGATCATGCCGACGGTGATGATCGCCGCCGCCTTTGCACTGATCGCCTACGTCACCGGTCACGCGGTGTATGCCAAGTACCTGCTGATCCCCTACGTGCCGGGGGCCGGCGAGTTGTGCATCTTCCTTGGCGCCATTGCCGGGGCCGGGCTCGGCTTCCTGTGGTTCAACGCCTATCCGGCCGAAGTGTTCATGGGCGATGTCGGCGCGCTGGCGCTCGGCGCAGCGCTCGGTACCGTCGCCGTGATCGTCCGCCAGGAAATCGTGTTGCTGATCATGGGCGGCGTCTTCGTCATCGAAACCCTGTCGGTGATGCTGCAGGTCAGCTACTTCAAATACACCAAGAAAAAGTACGGCGAGGGCCGGCGCATCCTGCGCATGGCGCCGCTGCACCACCACTTCGAACAAACCGGCTGGAAGGAGACGCAGGTCGTC
>JAEUOE010000244.1 GCA_016790885.1 Dechloromonas sp.
CGTTCAGTAAATCCGGCACGGTGATGGCGGGCAACCGCCATCACCCGGATAGCCCCTGTAACTCCCCAGGAGAACTTCATGTACACCCAATCATTCAACGTGCCTGACAACGCCGGCGGCAAGACCGTGCCGCTGGCACCGTCCATCGAGGATCCCGTCCTGCAGGCTGCCTTCGATACCCGCATCGATGCCGACGGCCGTATCGAGCCGCAGGACTGGATGCCCGAGGCCTACCGCAAGACCCTGGTGCGCCAGATCAGCCAGCACGCCCACAGCGAAATCGTCGGCATGCTGCCCGAAGGCAACTGGATTTCCCGTGCCCCGTCGCTGAAGCGCAAGGCGATCCTGATCGCCAAGGTGCAGGACGAGGGCGGCCACGGCCTTTACCTCTACTCCGCCGCCGAGACGCTGGGCACCAGCCGCGACCAGATGCTGGAAGGGCTGCACAGCGGCCGTGCCAAGTACAGCTCCATCTTCAACTACCCGACCCTGACCTGGGCCGACGTCGGCGTCATCGGCTGGCTGGTCGACGGTGCCGCGATCATGAACCAGGTGCCGCTCTGCCGCTGCTCCTACGGCCCCTACGCCCGCGCCATGGTGCGTGTCTGCAAGGAAGAGTCCTTCCACCAGCGCCAGGGTTACGAAGCGCTGCTCGTCATGATGACCGGCACGGAAGAACAGAAGGCCATGGTGCAGGACGCCGTGAATCGCTGGTGGTGGAAGTGCCTGGCCATGTTCGGGCCGCCCGATGCCGACAGCCCGAACAGCGCGCAAGGCATGCGCTGGGGTATCAAGCGCGTGTCCAACGACGAACTGCGCCAGAAATTTGTCGATGCCACCGTGCCGCAGGCCAAGGTGCTCGGCGTCACGCTGCCCGATCCCGACCTCAAGTGGAACGAGGAACGCCAGCACTACGACTACGGCCAGATCGACTGGAACGAATTCTGGGAAACCGTGAACGGTAACGGTCCCTGCAACAAGGAACGCCTGGCCACCCGCGTCAAGGCACACAACCAGGGGCAGTGGGTGCGCGATGCCGCGCTGGCCCACGCCGCCAAGAAACAAGCCCGCAACATTAAGGAGGCCGCGTGAGCAGGAAGCAGGGGCCCCGCACCGCGGGGATGCGACCGCCCGCGAATGCGGCCAGGCTTCCGTCGACAGGCGGTAAAACACACACGATATTTGAAGAGGAATGAGCATGACTACCCAACTGAAAGAATGGCCGCTCTGGGAAATTTTCGTTCGCAGCAAGCAGGGTCTCGAACACAAGCACTGCGGCAGCCTGCATGCCGCCGACGCCGCCCAGGCGCTGGAAATGGCGCGTGACGTCTATACCCGCCGCCAGGAAGGCGTCAGCATCTGGGTCGTCGAATCGAAGGCGATCACTGCCAGCAACCCGGACGAGAAGGGCGAATTGTTCGATCCGGCGGCCGACAAGATCTACCGTCATCCGACCTTCTACGAAATCCCGGACGAAGTGGGGCACATGTAATGAGCGCCGCCATCGACTACCTGCTGCACCTGGCCGACAACGCCCTGGTGCTCGGCCAGCGCAATGCCGAATGGTGCGGCCATGGCCCGATTCTCGAAGAGGACATCGCGCTGTCCAACGTCAGCCTCGACCTGATCGGCCAGGCCCGCCTGCTCTACCAGCTGGTCGCCACCCTCAAGGGCGGCGAGTGCACCGAAGACAAGCTGGCCTATTTCCGTGACACGCATGAGTTCCGCAACTACACGCTGCTCGAACTGCCGCACCACGGCCCGCTCTCCGGCTACGCGCAGAGCGATCTCGACTACGGCACGACCATCGTCCGCAACTTCCTGTACAGCGCCCTGATGGCCCTGCTCTGGGAGGCGCTGGAGAAGTCGGCCAATGCCGATCTCGCCGCCATCGCCGCCAAGTCGCTCAAGGAAGTGCGCTACCACCTGCGTCATTCGCGTGACTGGCTGGTGCGCCTTGGCGACGGCACCGACGAATCGCATGCCCGCGTCCAGGCGTCGCTCGACCACCTGTTCCCCTACACCCAGGAATTCTGGGTGCACAGCCCGGCCGAAGCGGCCGCCATCGCCGCCGGTATCGGCATCGATGTGACGACGCTGCGCGCCGACTGGGATGCCATCGTCGATGCCGCACTGGCCGAGGCCACCCTGCAGCGTCCGGCGCTGGGCGGCTACATCAGCGAGGGCAAGCAGGGCATCCACTCCGAGCACCTCGGCTTCCTGCTCGCCGAGATGCAGAGCCTGGCCCGCGCCTATCCGAACGGTGTCTGGTAAGCCATGAATACCCGTGTCGAAGCGGCCTGGGCCGCGCTGGAAGAACTGACCGATCCGGAAATCCCGGTCATTTCCCTGCGCGAGCTCGGCATCCTGCGCGATGTGCGCCCGGCGGCGGACGGCCTGGAGGTGGTCATCACGCCCACCTACAGCGGCTGTCCGGCGATGGGCCAGATCGAGGACGACGTGAAGGCGACGCTGGCCCGCGCCGGCATCACCGCCCGCGTCGTCACCCAACTGGCGCCCGCGTGGACCACCGACTGGATGACCGAGGCCGGCAAGGAAAAACTGCGCGCCTACGGCATCGCCCCGCCGCACCAGACGCCAGCCGGCAGCAATGTCGTGCGCTTCATCAGCAAGCCGGCGCGCACCGAGACCGTGCCTTGTCCACATTGCGGCTCGGCCCATACGGTCGAGTCCTCACACTTCGGGTCGACGGCCTGCAAGGCGCTCTACAAGTGCCTCGACTGCCAGGAACCGTTCGACTACTTCAAGCCTTACTAGCGAGGCAAACACCATGTCAGCCCCCCGTTTTCACGAACTCACCATCAAGCGTGTCAGCCCCGAAGCCGCCGGCTCGGTGGCCATCACCTTCGACATTCCCGCCGCTGCGCGCGAAACCTTCGACTTCCAGCCCGGCCAGTTCCTGACCTTGCGCGCCCGGGTCGAGGGTCAGGATGTGCGCCGCAACTACTCGATCAGCAGCCCGAAAAGCCGCCTGGCCAAGGCCGGCGAGCTGGAAATCGGCATCCGCCCGGTCGAGGGCGGCCTGTTTTCCAACTGGGCGGCGCAGACCCTGAAGGCCGGCGCCAAGCTCGACGTGATGCCGCCGGAAGGCCGCTTTGTGGTCAAGAAGCCGCGCGCCCTGCACCGTGTCGGCTTTGCCGCCGGTTCGGGCATCACGCCCATCCTGTCGATTGCCGCCAGCACGCTGGAGGAGCAGCCGGAATCCAAATTCACCCTGGTCTACGGCAACCGCCGCATGTCCAGCGTGATGTTCAACGAAGCCCTTCAGGACCTGAAGGACCGCTATCCCGACCGCCTGACGCTGATCCACATCCTGTCGCGCCAGGCGCAGGAGGTCGATCTGCTGCAAGGCCGCATCGATGGCGCCAAGGTGCAGGCCATCATCGACACCCTGCTGCCGGTGGGCAGCATGGACGAGGTCTTCATCTGCGGCCCCGAGGCGATGATCGAAGCCACCGAGCAGGCGCTGCTCGCCGCCGGCGTGCCGGAGAACCGCGTGCACACCGAGCGCTTCACCTCCGGCCCGGCACAGGCTGCCAAGATCCAGGCCGATACCGACGCTGCCCCGCACAAGCAGGCGGCTGCCAAGGACATCGCGCTGACCATCGTGCTCGACGGCAAGGAGCATGAGCTGCACATCGGCGCCGACGAGCATGTGCTCGACGCCGCACTCGACGCCGGCCTCGACCTCCCCTTCTCGTGCAAGGCCGGCGTGTGCTGTACCTGCCGCGCCAAGGTGCTGTGTGGCGAGGTGGTGATGGACAAGAACTTCACGCTGGAGGCCGACGAGGTCAAGCAGGGCTTCGTCCTCAGCTGCCAGGCGCGTGCCACCACCAAGAGCCTGACGGTCAGCTTCGACGATCGCTGACCTGCATTCTTGAAAGTCCGACGCCAAGGCGCCAAGACGCGAAGGCTACGCAAAGGATCCTTGGCGAAATCTTTGCGTCTTCGCGTCTTGGCGGTGAAAAAATTCGAATCATGGGAGGGAGAGCAGAAATGACACACGTGGTACTGACTGAAGTGATCGGCAAGGTTGGCCTGATCCGCATCAACCGCCCGGAGGCGATGAACGCCCTGAACAACGAGGTGGTCGACGGCATCGGTGCCGCCATCGACGCCTTTGAAGCCGACGAGAACATCGGCTGCATCGTCATCACCGGCAATGAAAAGGCCTTCGCCGCCGGCGCCGATATCGGCTTCATGAAGGATTTCGATTACCTGCATGCCTACAAGACCGATTTCATCACCCGCAACTGGGAGCGCATCAAGACCACCCGCAAGCCGGTGATCGCTGCCGTGGCTGGTTTCGCCCTCGGCGGTGGCTGCGAGATGGCGATGATGTGCGACATGATCTACGCTGCCGACACCGCCAAGTTCGGCCAGCCCGAAATCCGCCTCGGTACGCTGCCCGGGGCCGGCGGCACGCAGCGCCTGCCGCGCGCCGTCGGCAAGGCCAAGGCGATGGACCTGTGCCTGACCGCCCGCATGATGGATGCGGGCGAAGCCGAGAAATCCGGCCTGGTCGCCCGCGTCATCCCGGCCGAGCAACTGCTGGACGAAACCCTGAAGGCAGCGCAGACCATCGCCGGCTACTCGCTGCCGGTGGTGATGATGATCAAGGAATCGGTCAATCGCGCCTT
>JAEUOE010000261.1 GCA_016790885.1 Dechloromonas sp.
GTCGCGAAACAGGATGTTGTAGCGCGGCGCGAGCGACTTGATCAGATTGTTTTCAAGGAGCAAGGCCTCGGCCTCGGTACGGGTCGAGGTCGTCTCGACACGCACAATCTGGCTCACCATATGCGCAATGCGTGGACTCGATAGGTTTTCCCGGAAGTAGGACGACACCCGCTTCTTGAGGTTTTTCGCCTTGCCAACGTAGAGAACAGCGTCGTCGGCACCCATCATGCGGTAAACGCCAGGCAGCTCGGTCAGTGAGGCCAGAAAGGCCTTGGCATCGAAACTCATGGCAGATCAGGCGAGAAGCGACTTGACCCCGGCAAACACTGCCTCGAAGCTCTCACGCGTCAGACGCCCGGTGCGCCAGTTGTAGCCGCTGCAATGGTAGCTATCGACCAGGGTGCGGCCATCAGGCAGCGCGTGACGAACATTGTGGCCAAACATGAAGTCCTTGGCTTTCAAGCCGTAGGACCGCAGCAAGGCTTGGTGGGCAATGGCCCCCAGGGCCACGATCACTTTAAGCTGTGGCATGGCGGCCACTTCGGCGGCCAGGTAGTTATTGCACTGGCGAATCTCTGCAGTGGTCGGCTTGTTAGCAGGCGGCAGGCAACGCACCGCATTGGTGATGCGGCAGTTATCAAGGAGCATGGCCGGGTTGGCCCAGCCATCTGCCCCCAGCGGCAGCGGGTTGCTGGCGAAGCCGAAGCGATGCAATGCCGGGTACAGCAACTCGCCGGCCACGTCACCGGTGAACGGGCGTCCGGTCCGGTTGGCGCCCTTCTCGCCAGGCCCCAGGCCAACGACGAGTAGTTGCGCATCCAGCGCACCAAAGGCAGGTACCGGCAAGGCGTGCCAGGCTGGATCACGTTGACGAATTCCGGCCAAGTGCTCTGCCAGGCGCGGGCAGGCCGTACAGTTGATGGGGTCTTCAAATCGGGACATGGCCGGGATGTTAGCATGGCACCCATGCAGCTTCATTGGGACATCTTTTGCCGGGTTATCGACAACTACGGTGATATCGGAATTTGCTGGCGCCTGGCCCGGCAACTGGTTGCCGAGCATGGTCGACAAGTCCGATTGTGGGTTGATGATCTTGCCAGCTTGAGTCCGCTGTGTCCTGCGGTCGATGCATCACGTGCGGAGCAATGGGTGCAAGGCGTGGAGATCAGGCACTGGAGCACCCATTTTCCGGAAATGCCAGTGGCTGACGTGGTGATCGAGGCCTTTGCCTGCGATCTGCCGGAGTCGTACATCGGCACAATGGCCAAGGCCGAGCGCAAGCCCTGCTGGGTCAATCTGGAGTACCTGACGGCCGAACAATGGGCCGAAGACTGTCACGGCATGGCCTCCCCCCACCCCAGCCTGCCGCTGACCAAGTATTTCTTCTTTCCCGGATTCAGCACGCAATCGGGCGGCTTGTTACGCGAGACAGATCTTCTGCAAAAACGGGAGGCTCAGCCAAGCAAAAAATTAGCGCACGAGCCTCTCGAAATCAGCCTGTTCTGCTACGACACGGCGCCGGTGGGCGATCTTCTGGAAGCCTTGGAAAGAATGCAGAAACCGTCTGTCGTTCATGTCCCGCCAGGCAAACCTTTGGCCGCCGTGATGCGCCACTTGCCGGGCAATGGGCCGTGGCAGCTTGGAAATTCGCGCATCGAACCGCTTCCCTTCATGGCGCTGGATGATTACGACCAGCTGCTCTGGCAATGCGACATCAATTTCGTACGGGGTGAGGACTCTTTCGTCAGGGCGCAGTGGGCCGGCCAACCCTTCATTTGGCAGATTTATCGCCAAGAGGAAGATGCTCATCTCATCAAACTGTCGGCTTTCCTGGAACGCTATTGCGCCACCATGCTTGAACAGGACGCGCGAGCAATCACCAACATGTTTGTTGCGTGGAATGGCGCGGAATCCTCCGTTGCCGATGCCTGGGCGGCCTTTCTCGCACATTGGGAGGGTATCGGCAGATATTCCCGCGCGTGGAGCAGAAAAATGGCAATGGAGAGCGATCTGGCGACGAGGCTCGTCAATTTCTGTGCTGCCAGGGTATAATTTAACGTTTTTCTTTTTCTGACTTAGAGAATCCCGAATGAAGACCGCACAGGAACTCCGCTCCGGCAACGTCATTATGGTTGGTGCCGACCCGCTCGTCGTCCAGAAGACCGAGTACAACAAGTCCGGCCG
>JAEUOE010000020.1 GCA_016790885.1 Dechloromonas sp.
CAGCACTTCACCGACTACCGTTTCGACTTGGTTGCCCAGGCCGTCTACAAATTCATCTGGGACGAGTTCTGCGACTGGTATCTGGAAATCGCCAAGGTTGAAATCCAGACTGGCGATGAAGCCCAGCAGCGCGGCGCCCGCCGCACCCTGGTCCGTACGCTCGAAGCTGTGCTGCGCCTGGCCCACCCGCTGATCCCGTTCATCACCGAGGAACTGTGGCAGACCGTGGCGCCGATCGCCGGTCGCCAGACGCACGATTCGATCATGCTCGCCGCTTACCCGACCGCCGACCTGTCGCGCATCGATGAAGCGGCCGAAGCCAAGGTCGAACGCCTCAAGGCCCTCGCTTACGCCTGCCGCAACCTGCGTGGCGAGATGGGCGTCTCTCCGGCCCAGCGCATGCCCCTGCTGGTAGCCGGTGGCGGAGACGAAATCGCCGAGTTCGCGCCCATCCTGCAAGCTCTGGGTAAGCTCTCCGAGGTACAAATCGTCGACGACATGCCGGCCGATGCCATGGCGCCCGTCGCCGTAGTTGGCGAAACGCGCCTGATGCTGAAGGTCGAGATCGATGTTGCCGCCGAACGCGAGCGCCTGAAGAAGGAAATCGAAAAGCTGGAAAAGCAGATTTCCATCGCCCAGGGCAAACTCTCCAACGAAGGCTTCGTCGCCCGCGCCCCGGCCGCCGTCGTCGAACAGGAAAAACAGCGGGTTGCCGAATTCACGGCGACGCTGGAAAAACTCAAACCCCAACTAGCCAAACTAGGCTAAACAAAGAGTACCCATGCAAGATAATCGCAGTTTCTTCTCCCAGATCTTCACGACCCTGATGATCTTCTCGCTGGCCGTCGGGGCCAGTACGGTTGCCTTCATTTACTCGTGGCCCTGGGAAAAGGCCAACCCTGAATGGAAACCGAACTTCCGCCTGATCGCCACCTGTGGCGACAAGAAGGAAGCCTGCGGTATCAGCTTCGGCGAACTGGACGAGGCGAAGGCCAAGGGCCTGATCAGCAGCCTGGAGATGCCCGAAGCGGCTGGCGAACTCGAGGAAACGCAAAATTGGCTCACCTGGCGCAAGGACAATGATGTCTATGAAGTCAAGAGCTCATCCTGGCACTTCCAGTCCACCGTCCGCTACAAGGTCGAGAAAGATACGCCGGTGCTCGTTGCCGTTCAGGACGTCGACGTAGGCAAAGCCTTTATCTACGGCATGGGTGCCGCCATGGTCATGGTACTCGGCCTCAATCTGCGCCGCCTGCGCCGCTAAGCCCAAGCCGACGATCAACCCACGTTCCGCGGCCGGCGTTCAAATCCGGCCGTTTTTTCAAGCCGGCCTCAAACGAACCGGAATCAGGCCGCGCAGGGCGTTTCCCAGCCAGAAGTCTCCGCCCAGATCGGCAGGATAGAGCACCGCCTCGCGCGCCCGGCCACTGGCCAGCAACTCGGCGCGCAGCACCCCAGGCAGGGCACCGCTGGCCTGCGGCGGGGTAAGCAGCAGGCCGTCGCGCTCGACAAAGACATTGCTGCGCGCCCCCTCGGCAACCTCGCCGCGTTCATTGAGGAAGACAAGATCGAAAACGGGTGATTCCGCCGGCAAACCCTGCAAGGCCAGGTCGTACAACCGACGCTCCGTCGTTTTATGGCCACGCAGGGGATCTCCGCTATCGATGCGGATGTCGGCCAGCTCGGCCAGACGCGCCGATGGCGGCGCATCGGCCATGGCCGTCGCCTGAATGTCGATGCCCCCCGTACTGTCCAGAGTCATTCGTACGCGCCAGATACCGGTTGCCGGCTGCCGGCCCAGTTCACGACAAAGCTGCTGCTCGTCGAGCGGAAAGCCGAACCACGCGGCGGAGCGGCGAAGTCGCGCCAGATGCCCCGACCACATCGGATAGACGCCATTTTCACGGCGCAGGGTTTCGATCAGCTTCAGGCCGGGATCACCGGCACGAATGAAAGCCGCCTTGAGCTGGCACTCCTGCCACTCCGCATCGGACAAGGAATCAGCGACGATGCCGCTGCCAACCCCCATTTTCCCCCGATGACCAGTTGCCAACTCCAGCGTCCGGATCGCCACATTCAGCCGGAAGTCTCCATCAGGGGCCAGCCACCCGAGCGCCCCGGTGTATAGACGACGCGGTGCCCCTTCCAACGCTCCGATGATCTGCATGGCGCGAATTTTCGGTGCGCCGGTAATCGATCCACAAGGGAAGAGTGCGCGCAGGACAGGCTCGAAACCCTGGCGGCCGATCTGCGCCGACACCTCCGAAACCATCTGCCAGACCGTCGGATAGTCCTCTATGTCGAACAGGCGGTCGACCTTGACGCTACCCGGCTCGGCCAGACGACCGAGATCGTTGCGCAGCAGATCGACGATCATCAGGTTTTCAGCCCTATCCTTTACTGAATTGCGCAGCGTCTCGCTCGGCTCGCTGCGTGCCGCGGTGCCTTTCATTGGCCGCGTCAGCAGCCGCTCGCCATGCCGCTCAAGGAATAATTCCGGCGATAGCGAGACGATGCCGCCCAAGCGATTACCCACGAAGCCGCCGTAGCGTACCGGCTGGCGCTGGCGCAAGCGGGCGTAGAGCGCCAGCGGAGAACCAAACCAGGAAAAATCGATGGGAAAGGTGTAATTGACCTGATAGCAGTCGCCGTCGTAAATGAACTGCTTGATCCGCTCAACAGCAGCCCGATAGCGCGACTCATCGATGGCCGGGCATAAACCACCGATGCCGGCAGCCTCCTCCCCGGCCTGCCCGGCCAGCCATACTTCCGCATCGGCCGCGAGCAGGGTGATCCGCTCCTGAAAGCGCCAGAACCGTGCGAGCACCCTGTTTCCCGGCTGCCACCCCGGTGGCGCGGAACAGGGTTCGAGCAGGTAGCCCAGCTCATAATCAAGGGCAGGCACCACCCACCCCGGCTGATCGCCGAGAAGCTGCATCGCCGCAGCGAAAGACGCTGCATCACGAACCTCGAGGCAGTCGATCAGCCCCTCGAAACGCCAAGCGGCAGGTTCGCCAGCCGGCGCCTGCCTGTCTTCGAAAAAAGCGGTGAAATCCGAGTTTATTTGCGCTTCAGGTAATACTCGAAGACGCGGTTCTCTTCCTTCTGCTCCAGCAGCTCGTTACCAGTCTGCTTGGCAAAGGCCGGAAAATCCTTCAGCGAACCCGGATCGGTCGCCAGAACACGCAAAACCTGGCCAGATTCCATTTCGGCAAGGGTCTTCTTGGTACGCAGGATGGGAAGCGGGCAATTCAGGCCCTTGACGTCTAGCTCGCGATGAAATTCCATGGTCATTCTGCAAAGGAAATCGAGACCTTATTTTAACCTCAGTTACGTTTTTCCTTCATTTCCTCGACCTGGCGACGCCGCATTTCACGCAGCCGGGCGTCGATTGACGACATCTCGTAAAAATTGGCATCCCCGGCCCGCTGGGCCAGCTGCAACTGCTCGATCGCGCCTGCCGTCTGCCCCTGCAGGATGAATACCTCGGCCAGGGCGCGATGCTGCATCGCCCGCTGGCCGAGACCGGCATAGCTCTCGGCGCGCATCTTGTGCAAGCGGACATCTTCGGGATAGTTGCGCAACTGCGCCTCGGCAAAGCGCAGCGACTCCTCGAAACGTCGGACACCGATCAAGGCTCCGCCATAGCCATAGATCAACCCCAGGTTGAGCGGATAACGCACCATCGCATCGCGATAGACGGTCAGCCCGCCCGCTGTATCGCCCTGGGCGAGGCGAACGTCGGCCCGCAGGTGCTCGAGCATGGCCGCCGATATTTTCAGCTGGCGGGCCGCATCGATTTCCCTCTCGGCGCCGCTCCAGTCACGAGCCCGATAACGGGCATAGGCGAGGCCGTAACGGACAGCCCCCTCGGAAGCAAACTTCTTTTCCAGCAACAGGTTTTCCAGATCCTTGACCGCATCGCGCGGCGTTCCCTGCATGGCACGCACCTTGGCACGCACCAACTGGAAATCGGCACTATCGACCACTTGGCGATAAGGAACCGCCTGCTCACGGTTCTGCATATCGGTCAGGCGTTCACCTGTCAGCGGGTGCGTACGGAGATAGGCAGTCGCATTGTTCTCATACAGTCGGACTGCCTGCTGCAGGCGTGAAAAAAAGGCCGCCATGCCGCGCACATCGAACCCGGCCTTGCGCAGGATATCGAAGCCCTGACGATCGGCCTCGCGCTCGAAATCACGGGAAAAAGCCAGTTGTGCCGACAGGGTACCGGCCTGCGTGGTGGCAATGGCCGCCCCCGCCACCTGTCCACTGGAACGGGCGGCCAGCAAGGCGAGCGCCATCGCCACCATCGACGCCATGCCCACCTGTTTCGATTGATAAATCTGGCGAGCGATATGGCGCTGTGTGACGTGAGAGATTTCGTGCCCGAGCACGCCGGCCAGTTCCGACTCGGTCTGCGATGACAGGATCAGGCCGGTATGCACGCCGATATAGCCGCCCGGCATGGCAAACGCGTTGATATTCGGATCGTTGATGGCGAAGAAGGTAAAGCCGAAGCCTGGATCATTGCTCACCGCTGCCAGCCGGTTACCCAACTGGCTGAGATAAGTCTCGATATCGGCATCGTCGAGATAGGAGGGTTCCCGCCAGCGGATGTCGTGCATGATCTGCTGGCCGATCTTTTTCTCGGTACTCAACGAGAAATCGTTACTCGCCACATCTCCCAATTCCGGCAGCTCGTCGGCACCCACTGGCTGGATGGCCAGAGCACAGGCGAGAGCAAGGGCAATCAATCGTTGGGTTAGATGCATGGTGCTATGATAACGCAGCCCAAAATACCGATTCCCCAGCGGATCGTAACCAAACGTAACGCCTGTGAACGACTCCAACCTGACTCATTTCGATAACGCCGGCCAGGCCCACATGGTCGATGTCGGCGCCAAGGCCGAAACAGCCCGTGTCGCTCGCGCCGCGGGCAGCATCTTCATGCAACCGGCAACCCTGGCCCTGATCCGCGACGGCTCCGCCAAGAAGGGTGACGTCCTCGGCATCGCCCGCATCGCCGCCATCCAGGCATCAAAACGCACGGGCGACCTGATTCCGCTCTGCCACCCCATCGCCCTGACCCGGGTTGCCGTCGAATTCACCATCGATGAAGCGCAGAGCGCCATTCATTGCGAGGTGACCGCCGAATGTTACGGTCGCACGGGTGTCGAAATGGAAGCCTTGACCGCCACCTCGGTCGGCCTGCTCACCATTTATGACATGGCCAAGGCCGTGGACCGTGGCATGCGTATCGACAATATTCGTCTGCTGGAAAAAGCAGGCGGCAAATCCGGCCACTGGCTGGCTGAATAACCCAACACCCCACAACCATGCTCGAACTACGCAGAAGACTCCTTAAAGGCGGCGCCTCAGCCGCCCTCCTCTCCCCCTTGCTCGGCAGCGGCCTGCTGGCACCAACTACGGTGCTGGCTGCCGAGTGGCAGAAAACGGCATTTACCGCCCGCAACATCAACGATGCACTCAAGGCCTACGGCAGCGCCAATGCTGCCGATAGCCGCGATATCGTCATCACCGCCCCCGAAATCGCCGAGAACGGCGCCAAGGTGGAGGTTGAAGTGACATGCAACATCCCGAACACGCGCAGCCTGGCCGTATTCGCCGACAAGAACCCGATGCCGCTGTGTTCGAGCATCGAGTTTTCCGGCCCGGCCCTGCCTTACGTTCGGGAGCAGCTCAAACTCTCGGAAACCACGCGTATTCGCGTTGTCGCCAGGACAAGCGATGGCAAATCCCATGTCGCCTTCCGTGAAGTCAAGGTGACACTCGGCGGCTGCGGGGGTTAATCATGGGCGACCAGATCAAGATTCGCGCCCAGATCCAGGGCGATATCACCGAAGTACGCATCCTGATGCAGCACCCGATGGAAACCGGCCAGCGCAAGGATGACAAGGGACAGACACTGCCGGCTCAATTCATCCAGAGCTTCACGGTGAGCCTGAACGGCAAGCCCATCATCGATGGTCAGCTCAACACCTCGATCTCGAGGAATCCGCTATTCAGCTTCAAGGTGCGTGGCGTCAAGGGCGGTGACAAACTGGCCGTGACCTGGGCCGACAACACCGGCGACAAACGCCAGGACGAGATCACCGTCGCCTGATCGCGCTGAAGCGATAGAACGAAAAAAAGCCCGCCTGAATCAGGCGGGCTTTTTAGTCGTTCTGTATCCGAGTTAAGCGCTCTGGATATTGGAAGCTTGCTTGCCCTTAGGGCCTTGCACGACGTCGAAGGAAACCTTCTGGCCTTCCTTCAGGGTCTTGAAGCCATTCATATTGATGGCGGAGAAGTGTGCGAAGAGGTCTTCACTGCCGTCATCCGGAGTGATGAAGCCGAAACCCTTGGAATCATTGAACCACTTAACGGTACCGAGTGCCATGTTTGCTACTTTCTTACAAAAAACGAACAAATTTTCCGGGTCTCCCCGACTCCCTGTTTGCGCTCAACGACCCGGTGCTCGTGGCAATCCCGATGCAGCTTGAAGCCAAACACTATGGCTTTCTACGCGAGTTGAAATATGTCGTCAACAAGTTTCAATGACGCAGCGCAGCATATCCCGGGCAAGGGAATTGCTTGTCACAGACTGGATATTGGCCGACTCAACCCCACATGACGTATTGCACATTAGGTCGGACTGTATAGAATCGAACGCATGGCTACGAAGTTTCAGGAAGGCGGACAACACGAGGCCCAGCGCAGCAGGCTGGGGCCGCCGAAGATGTTTAAGGTGATGTTGCTGAACGACGATTACACCCCGATGGATTTCGTCATTACCGTTTTGCAGCGTTTTTTTTCACTGGACACTGAACAAGCGACGCGAATCATGCTCAAAGTTCACAACGAAGGTCGAGGCGTGTGCGGCATTTTCCCGCGCGACATCGCCGCAACCAAAGTAGAACAAGTCCTAGCATTCGCCCGCCAGCACCAACATCCGCTCGCCTGCATCATGGAGGAAAATTGATGATCGCCCAGGAACTCGAAGTCAGCCTGCACATGGCCTTCGTCGAGGCGCGTCAAAAACGCCACGAATTCATTACCGTCGAGCACCTCCTGCTGGCGCTGATCGACAATCCATCAGCCGCTGAAGCCATGCGTGCCTGCGGTGCCAAAACGGACACCCTGCGCAAGGATCTGAGCAATTTCATCGACGAGCACACGCCGACTGTTTCCGGCGAGGACGACATCGACACGCAGCCGACACTCGGTTTCCAGCGCGTGATCCAACGGGCCATCCTGCACGTGCAGTCCTCCGGCAAGAAGGAGGTCAATGGCGCCAACGTACTGGTCGCGATCTACGGCGAGAAGGATTCCCATGCGGTGTATTTCCTGCAAAAGCAGGGCGTCACCCGACTCGATGTGGTGAATTTCATTTCCCACGGCATCAGCAAGGTACCGCAACAAAAAGCCGCACCGGAAGGCGAGGTCGAGACCGAGGGCGAAAAGGCGGAAGCCGGGCCACTTGAGCAATACACCATCAACCTCAATGCGCTGGCCTTGCAGGGCAAGATCGATCCGCTCATCGGTCGCGACAAGGAACTGGAGCGCGTTATCCAGACCCTGTGCCGCCGGCGCAAGAACAATCCGCTACTGGTCGGCGAAGCCGGCGTCGGCAAGACCGCCATCGCCGAGGGCCTGGCGCGCAAAGTGGTCGAAGGCGATGTGCCGGAAATCCTCAGCAAAGCCAATGTTTACGCGCTGGACATGGGCGCCCTGCTCGCTGGCACCAAGTATCGCGGCGATTTCGAGCAGCGACTGAAAGCGGTACTCAAGGCGCTCCAGGACAACCCGAATGCGGTTCTGTTCATTGACGAGATACACACTCTGATCGGCGCCGGGTCGGCGTCCGGTGGAACGCTTGACGCGTCCAACCTGCTCAAGCCGGCGCTCTCGTCCGGCCAACTGAAGTGCATCGGCGCCACCACCTACACCGAGTTCCGCGGCATTTTCGAGAAGGACAGCGCGCTGTCGCGGCGCTTCCAGAAGATCGACGTCAACGAGCCTTCGGTGGCCGAAACGGTCGAGATTCTCAAGGGCCTTAAAGCGCGCTTCGAGGCGCACCATGGCATCAAATACTCGGCGACGGCCATTTCGTCGGCCGTTGAATTGTCGGCCCGCTACATCACCGACCGTCACCTGCCGGACAAGGCCATCGACGTGATCGACGAAGCCGGTGCGGCCCAGCGCATCCTGCCCAAATCGAAGCAGAAGAAGGTCATCAACAAGACCGACATCGAGGAGATCGTCGCCAAGATTGCGCGCATCCCGTCGCAGCACGTGACGATGGACGACCGCGGCGCGCTGAAGAACCTTGACCGCGACCTGAAGGCCACCGTTTTTGGCCAGGACAAGGCCATCGATGCGCTGGCCAAGGCGATCAAGATGGCGCGCTCCGGGCTCGGCAATCCGGGCAAGCCGATTGGCTCCTTCCTGTTCAGCGGCCCGACCGGCGTCGGCAAGACGGAAGTCGCCAAGCAGCTGGCCTATTGCCTGGGTGTGGAGTTGCAGCGTTTCGACATGTCGGAATACATGGAACGCCACGCTGTTTCCCGCCTCATCGGCGCCCCGCCGGGCTATGTCGGTTTCGACCAGGGCGGCCTGCTGACCGAGGCGATTACCAAGAAGCCCTACTGCGTACTGCTGCTCGACGAAATCGAGAAGGCGCACCCGGACATCTACAACATCCTTCTGCAGGTCATGGACCACGGCACGCTGACCGACAATAACGGGCGCAAGGCGGACTTCCGCAATGTGGTCATCATCATGACCACCAATGCCGGCGCCGCCGACTTGCAGAAGACCTCGATGGGCTTCACGTCGAACAAGCAGACTGGCGACGAGATGGCCGAAATCAAGCGCCTGTTCACACCGGAATTCCGCAACCGCCTGGATGCCACCATCTCCTTCGCCCCGCTCGACCACGAGATCATCCTGCGCGTGGTCGACAAGTTCCTGATGCAACTGGAAGAGCAGCT
>JAEUOE010000126.1 GCA_016790885.1 Dechloromonas sp.
TCGATGGCGTACTGCAGATCGTGGTGGCCGACACTGCGCCGGGGCGCCCGCACCGCCGGCTGGCGGACCGGCACGCACTGCGGATAGCGGCGGCCGGGCAGCAGGTTGTTGACCGCCAGCACGGCGATCAGCGCGGCCCCCGCGTTGAGCAGGGCAGTGAGCAGCGAAACCTTGTGATCCTGGGCGGCAATGGCGAACAGCATGGCCATGGCGCCACCCGGCGGGTGGATGCAGCGTAGTAGCGCGGTGACCCAGATGGACACACCCAGCGCCACGCCGATCGCCAGCCAGGCCGGCTGCACGACGAGGCCGCAGCCATAGCCGATCAGCGCCGAGATGAGCAGGCCGCCGGCCAGCGACCAGGGCTGGGCGAGCGGGCTGTGCGGCAGGGCAAACAAAATGACGGTGGTCGCCCCGAGCGGCGCCAGCAGGTAGCTGATGGCGGGGTCGCCCGGCCAGACGGCGAGAATACCCTGCATGAGCAGGATGCCCAGGCAGGCCGCCACGGCGCTGACGGCGCGCTCCCTGGCCGACAGCGGGGCCGCGTCGGCGATCAGGTAGCGCAGGGCGAAGTGGCGCAGGCGCTCCATCGTTTCAAGCCTTCAGGTAACGCAGCAGGAGCAGCGGCAGGCGCAGCAGGAAGCCGAGGAACAGGCGGGTGTGCATCCAGGTGAGGAGGGTGTTGTCGCGCAGGTACTTGAAATGCGAGACGCCGCCTTCCGCCGCCGTCAGGTAGCGCACCGGGGCATCGAGGTTGATCGGCCGCACACCGGCCCAGCACAGGCGCACCACGGCCTCGGGGTCGAAGTCGAAGCGGCGCATGAAACGGTTGCCGCGCATGATCCTGATCAGCGGTGCAATGGGATAGACGCGGAAGCCGTACAGCGAATCGCCGATACCCATCCACAGCGTTTCGAGGTTGGCCCAGCCGTTCGACACCTTGCGGCCATTGACGCGCAGGGCAGGTGCTTCCGGGCCGAACACCGGCTTGCCGAGCACCATCCGTTCCGGCGCGGCCTGCGAGGCGGCCATGAAGGCGGGAATCAGGTCGGCCGGGTGCTGGCCGTCGGAATCCATGGTCAGGGCATGCGTGTAGCCCAGCGCCGCCGCCTGCGTGATGCCTTCGAGCACGGCGGCGCCCTTGCCGCAGTTTTCCGGCAGCACGATCACCCTCAGGTCGTCGTCGCCGGCGGCCAGCGCCTGCAATTGCTCGGCGCTACCGTCGGTACTGCCGTCCACCACCACCCAGACCGGCCCCCATTGCGCCCGGGCGGCGCGCACCGTGTCCAGCACGCCGGGGCCCGGGTTGTAGCTGGGAATGAGGACGAGGTGGGTCGATGAACGGGCGGACATGGCAGGCGTTTCAGGCAGACGCAGGGGCAGGGGAGGCGCCATTTTCACCCAGTTCGGCCCGGAAATAGGCTTCGATCTCGGCGGTGAAAGCCTGCACATTGCTCGGCGGCTCGAAGCGGCGGCCCAGGCGGATGCGGCAGCTCAGGGGCAGTTGCGGCCGGCGGAACAGCGGCCAGGCCTTGCCCAGGTAGGGGGTCGAGAACTCGATCAGCACGGTCTGCACCGGCACCCTGGCCCGGTTGGCAACCAGCCCGGTACTCGGCGAGCAGGGATCGAGCGGGAAATTGGCGGTACGCGTGCCTTCCGGAAAGATGACCAGCCGGGCGCCATCATGCAGGGCCTGGCGGGCGTTGAGGATCATCTCGAGCGGTGCGTCGTTGCGAATGTAGCGGGCCAGCCGGGCGGCGGCGCCGAACAGCAGGTTGTCCATCAGCGAGGCCTTCATGACGCACACCGCATTGGGCAGGCGGGAGACGATCATGACGGCGTCGAGCAGGGAAGGGTGGTTGGCGGCGACGATCAGCGGCCCCGAATCGCGCAGGCGGTCGAGTTCCTGCAGGTCGAAGCGGCAGGCGCAGAAGATTTCGAGAAGGCGCAGGTAGAAGCGGAAGCCCCGGGTGATGAAGCCCCGCCCGATCGGCTGCGCCCAGCGCTGTGGCAGCAAGGGCTGGAGGAGCAGGGCGAAGGGCAGCCAGCCGAGGCAGATCAGCGCCAGCGAACCGAGCCCGATGACCATGGCGACGGTTTCGTAGGCAATCCACCACGGATTGCCGGAACGACCGCGCTCAGTCATCGACCTTAACGCGCGTCGACGATTCTCCGAGTATCCAGCTGATGGCGATGCCGCCGGCCACGTAGTCCTTCTGGCGGACCAGCGGACTGTTTTCGAAGGCCGCACCGCTCAGGTTGTCGTAACGCACGAAGGCGCCGACCCAGTATTTTGGAAAGCGCCTGGACAGGGCAGCCAGGTATTGCATGCCGGCATAGCCGGAAGCAGCCTCGTAGGCCGGGCGGGCGGCGGTCGCGTATTGCGGCGCCACCGCGTAGTAGTAGGCGTGCTGGCGTTTGTCGCCGTACAGCGGGCCGGCAAGCAGGCCGAGGTTCCAGCCGGCCAGGCCGGGGATGTCGGTCATATCCATATTCAGCTTGGGATGAACGACCCAGCCGATGTCCCGGGGCGAGCCCTCGACGGTGAAGGCGGCGCGCACCGGCAACAGCAGCTTGACGAAGCGCGCCCGGTTGGCGGAGCGCCACAGGGTGAGGTCGATCTGCGGGCCGATTTCGAAGGTCGCCTTGAGATCGGGCATGCCGCTGCGCGCTGCAATATCGTCGCTGTTGGCCGGCGGCGACAGGGCGGCGGAAACCGTCAGGTCGAGGCGGTCGGAATCGAAGAAACTGCCGCGGATACCGTGGCGGTCGGCCTTGAGGAAATCGCCGTGGTAGGTGAAGTGCGGCACCGGCAGCAGGAAGTTGTTGGTCTGATCCGAGCCGCGATAGGACGGAAAGCTGAAGGCGGCGACGCCGGCGCCGATTTCCCACAGGGGTTTGTCATCGGCTGCCTGTGCCCCACACATCGTTGCAATCAGGGCAAGCAGCAAACCCGCTATGCCTGTCTTCCGTATTCCGGCCATCTCAATTCTCCAGCGCGTGCGAGGCGAAAGCCTCGATTTCGAGCAACAAGTCATGCCGGCAGATGTCGGCCTGGACATAAACCACCTCGGCCGCGCCGATCAATGTCCGGAGGGCAGCGCGGACCTTGTCGAAATCGCCGGCATGGCGAACATAGACCCGGTAGCACAGTTCGCTCAGCATAAAGGCTGGCGAGCGGCGCAGCCGATTGGCTTCGGCGAGCACGGCGGCGATGTTGGCCATCGACTCGCGGCACTGGCCGACGACGTCGCCTGGATGTACCGTCTGGTGCCCGACGATGCTCGCCGTGCCGGAAATGAACAGGATTTCCTGGCCCTCGGGATAAACCAGCGCGGCCCGCGAAAAGGTCGGGCTGCGCGGGCCGTAGTCGGCCGGGTAGTTGTAGGCGCTGACCTGGCGCGGGTTCTCGACCGGCACGGCCGGCGTCGTTCCGGCCATGAAGGCGATGTTCAGCGTGCCGCCGACCAGGCCGATGGCACAGGCGGCGGGTACGTTGCCGGAGGCGCCGCGCCGGCAGGCGACAAAGGCATCCTGGCGGCCGATATTGAACTGCCGGTAACGTTCCAGGCCTTCAGTTTCCAGGTTGATGTCGGCCAGGTAGTTCCACACCCGCCACAGGTGCGGCATGGCCTGGGCGTCGAGCAGCCGGAAAATGCGGCGATAGGCCTCGGCGCTGGCCGCCTGCAGGGAGGAACAGCCCGGCATGGGCAGGAAATCGGCCTCGCTCAGTTCGAGCACGCCGTAGAGCACACCGTCGTTTCGACACCAGACGATATCGTCGCTGCCTCCACTGCGCAGCGGAAGCGTGGTCAGCCAGTTTTCTTGCACGACGGGTGAGGTCGCCCCGAGCAATGGCGCAAATATCCGCTGCACAGGCCAGACCGGCAGGGCACCGGTCGACGGTTCGCCGAGCAGGGCACCGCCGAGTTCGGTGCCGGTTTCACGTGGAACCGCAGACAGCGAGGAAACGAATTGCAGGGTCACCGGAAAATCACTAGGCGTTATAAACGACGTTCTCGTCGACCTTGCGGATGTTGAACTTGCGACGTTTCCAGCCCATGAAGGCGCGCTTCGGCTGCAGGATATTGGCGATGTAGTAGAGCATCTTGAAGGCCCAGATCGATGACCAGATCGGGGTCTTGCCGAAAATGTCGCCAGCCAGCATGGACAGCACGGCTTCCTTGGTGCGGAACAGGTTGCGCGGCCCCATGAAGAAGTCGCGCATGATCGGATTGGTCACCCGGTAGATGAACCACGAGAATTCCTTCGGCCCGTGCTGCATCAGGGCATCGAATTTCTTCAGCGCCGCTGCCGCCCTGGCCGGTGTCTTCAGGCAGTTGTCGATGGCCTCGGCGGCGATCACGCCGCTGTTCATGGCGAGCAGCACGCCGGACGAGAAGACCGGGTCGATGAAGGCGTAGGCGTCGCCGAGCATCACGTAGTTGTCGCCGTGGTTGCGCTCGGAAACGTAGGAAAAATTGCCGGTGGCCTCGACATCGTTGATCAGCGTCGCGTCGCTCAGGCGCTCGGCCAGCTTCGGGCACTGCGCGATGCCGTCGCGCAGGAACTGTTCCAGGCTGCGCTCGCCCTTGGTCTTCATGTAGTACGGCCAGGTCACCATGCCGATGCTGGTGATGTCGTTCTGCATCGGAATGAACCAGAACCAGCCGTGCTCGAACCAGAAAATGGTGATATTGCCGGCTTCCTGCCCCGGGTTGCGGCGGGCACCGGTGAAATGGCCGTAGATCGCCGAGCTGTTGTGCTTGGGGTTGCGGTGCTTGATCTGGAAGCGGTTGGCCAGGAAGGTATCGCGGCCGGAGGCATCGACCAGGAAACGGGCGTGCCATTCGCTTTCGCTGCCGTCGTCGTGCACGGCACGGACGAGTACCGTATTGTCGGGCAGGAACTCGACAGCCTTGGCCTTGCAGCCTTCGTGCACCTCGACCCCCTTCTTTGCCGCATTGCGGATCAGGACGGTATCGAACTGGTCGCGCCTGACCTGGTAGGCGTAGGGCATCGACTTGTCCCAGGCCTCGGCAAAGCAGAAGACCGACGACATGTCGTGATTGGGCGAAACGAATTCGGCACCCGGCTTGAGCATGCCGATGGCCTTCACTTCCTCGGCAATGCCCATGCGCTCGAACAGCGGCAGGTTGGCCGGGAGCAAGGATTCGCCGATGTGGAAACGCGGGTGATGGGCCTTTTCCAGCATCACCACCCGATGGCCCTTGTCGGCCAGCATCGGCGCCACGGTCGACCCGGCCGGCCCGCCACCGATCACCAGCACGTCGCATTGCCGACGCTCAATCTTCTGTGCCTGCTGTTCCATCATTCCAACTTCCTATCGATCTCTGCGACGGCCGACGATTCCGGTCATTTGCCCTTGTAGGTCATGTGCCCCACGGTTTCCGAATGACCTTCGATCTTGCTGACCGCACCTTTGGCCCAATACACGTAATACGGGCCGAAACTGGACCACCAGTAACGCCAGTGCGGCCCATCCAGACGCGGGTTCTCGTCGGTCTGCGGATAGCCGACCGCGATGATGACCTGTTCCCGCGTCATGCCTTTCATCAGTTGGCCCCTGGCAATCGCCTTGCGCACAGCCGGTGAGAACCTGGCGATCTTCGGCTTCGGATCTTCCAGCACCACCAGCTTGCTGACCCATTGCTCGGTCGTTTCCTGTGCCCGCCCATAGTCGTGACCGAGGCGCATCGGTTTGCCATCGACCTCGACATAGGCCCGGTAGCCGTCGATCTTGCGAACAACGATCGGCGTGCCGGCCGGAATGAACGGCAGCTGGCCAAGGTTGGAATCGCTGATCCAGTCACCGGAATAGTGCAGGTTGCAGCAGGCAAAGCCGATACGGCTGGTGAATTCCTTCTTCGTATCGGCTGAAGCCTTGCCATCTTGCGGCTTACCCTCGTTGCTTTTGCAGGCACTCAGCGCCAACGTCAGGCAGCACATGGCAACGAACAGGCGCCGACCACTGAAAGCTGCGAATTTGTCCATGAGCGGCCCCAGTTCCCGCAACCAACGACCGGCGATTATACCGCCGCCGGCGCCGCTGGCGCCGAGCAGGCGGATACGCCTTCATAGACCAGCGGAATGATCTGCCTGGCAGCCTCGCGCCGGGTCAGCCTGACCGGCGACATGGAAACGATGTTGTCGATCTGCAGATCGGTCGATAGCTGTGGCTTGAGACCGAGCGGCTGGCGCGGGTGCAGCTTGAATTCACGCTTGGCCTTCTCCAGTTGCTCCTTGTTGGAACTGAAGTAGCGGGCAGCGGCGATGGTTTCCGGCAGGTGCCTGAGCACATGCCACAGGCTCCAGCGGTGTTGCCACAGGCGTTTGGCGAAGCGCCGGCGGTAGCCCTTGCTGTCGTAGAAGCGCTTGATGTGCCAGTTGTACAGCGCGTCCATCTCCTCGCGTGTCTCGAAACCTTCCGGCTTGTAGACAAAATTCAGGCAATTCATCAGGCGCCAGTCCTCAATGAAATCACCGGTCGGGTCGTTGACGCATTCATCCCAGATCGGCGCACCGTGCAACGGGCTGAACTTGGTCATGTTCATCTCGTCGAGTTCGAGCGACAGGACGAAATCGCTGGTCGTGCGTACCGTTTCCGGCGTCTCGCCCGGCATGCCGAAAATGAACAGTCCCTTGGCCCGCAGCCCGGCCGCATGAATCTGGCGCACCGTGTCGCGCACCGCATCCAGCGTCACCCCGGCCTTGTGGCGCTCCATCATGGCCGGATCGGCCGACTCGATGCCCAGCGAAACCATCAGCGCACCGGCCTGCTTGAGCTTGAGCAGCATTTCGTCCGACGTATGCCCGGCCCGAATCGCGCAGTTGAACTGCATGCCCAGCGGCTTGTCGATGAGCAGTTGGCAGAGATCCATGACCCGCTGTTTTTTGGCGGTGAACAGATCGTCATACATGTTGATGTGCCAGACACCGAACTTGTCGCGCAAATACTTCATGTGGTCGTAGATGTATTGCGGCGAATTGGTCTTGTACAGGCGCTCGAATACCGTGCGATCGCAGAAGGAACAGGTATAGGGGCAACCGCGCGAGGTGATCATCGTCGCGCCGTGCTTCTTTTCGTAGGCGAACAGCGGCAGATGATAGTCGTGCGGAAAACCGGCCAGTTTTTCATAGGCCGGGAAAGGCAGTTCGTCGAGATCGACGATGCGGTCGCGACGCGGATTGACGATGATCCGCCCGGCCTCGTTGCGCCAGATCAGGTTGCCGATATCGGCCAGCGGCTTGCCGTCGGCCAGTTCGAGCATCGCCCCTTCACCCTCGCCGATGACCAGGCAATCGATTTCCGGAAATTTTTCGAGAATCGGGGCGCCGAGTGAGGAAACATGGACATTGCCGAAGACGATCCGGATATCCGGCCGGCGCTCGCGAATGATGGCGGCGATTTCGAAGGCATCCATGAAGCCGGACGTGGTTGCCGAAAAACCGACCATTTGCGGATCGGTGGCCAGCACGATTTCCGCATTTTCTGCGGTTGTCGGCGGCGCGTAGGGGCCAAGACAGTCGTGCAATTGCACCTGATGCCCGAATTTTTCCAGCCATGACGCAAGTTGCATGATGCCAATCGGCGGCATGCGGTTGGCCAGCACCGAAAAATCAGGCTGGCCGGGAACGAAATTGAATCCGGCTGGATGGACAAGCGTAACGCGCATGGATCTTCCTCAAGCGAAGTAGCGTGATTTTATTGGAATTCAATTCCTTGATCGCGTTTCAAGCGTCATCCGCGCCTGGCCTGGATTGCATGCACGTCAGCACGACAACAGGCACCATGCAATCCATTTTTTATAGAAAAACCGTAAAAACAGGGTTCTGTAAAATATTCACTGTACGTTTTATGCCATTATGATGTTTTGTCGAATGATCAAAGCATAGCAATGGAATTTTTGATCGCTGCCATCCTTCTCGCCACGGCCATTCTGGGCGTTGTGCTGGTTCGTGGCCGTGACCGCTATTCGCCTGACGGTAAGGACAGCGAATCGCTCATGCCATCGGTGGGCCGGGTACGGAGTGGCAAACGACAGTCATCCGACATCGATCTCGACCCGCAAACCTGCCTGATCGATGCGCCAAAGCGCAAGCAATACCGCCTCCTCAACGACGCCGAGCAGATTCTCTTCTACCGTCTATGCGAAGCCATGCCCAACATGCAGATATTTGCCCAGGTCGGTGTAGCTCAACTGGCCCAGCTGCGTGGTCGCCAGGAAGCCAGACGCCTGAATCAGATGGCGGGAAGAGGTGTCGATTTCATCGTCTGCGGTCCCGATTTCGGCATTGTCGCCGCCATTGAACTGGCCTGGCCTACCGACAGTACCGGCGAAAGCTCGCCGGAAGAAGAAAAACGCCGTGCCCTGCATAGTCTCGGTATCCCGCTGATCATTTACCGGCCAAATCATCTGCCTGACGCAGACACCATCAGCCGTGAAATCGCCAGTGCCATCGTGCACCGCAATCGTTTGGAAGCCGAACGGGTTTCTAACGACTGATCGGGGGGATTTCAGCCTGTCACGCTGTACACACAGGTTTATATAAATACTGTGTATACAGTTACTACTGAGAATACATCAGCAACAAATCTGTGGATAACGCATAGTTTTATTTTAAAATCAGATACTTGAAACAAAAAATTCAGGCCGCAAAGTACCTGAATTGCCTGTGGATGAAATCCGGATAGTTTTTGGTTTCTGGCAATATCCCGACTTGCCAACATTGCATGGACAGTTTGTGCACAGGCTTATCGACAAGCTGTGAGGCGCTTATTTACCGATACAGAAACGGCTGAAAATGACGCCTAAAAGGTCGTCGGCAGTGAATTCACCGGTAATTTCGCCCAGTGCCTGTTGGGCCAGACGCAATTCTTCGGCAAACAGCTCCAGGGCGGGCAGAACGCCCTCGACGACGCTGCGGGCCGCGGCAACATGTTCCTGAGCCGTAGCGAGGGCGCGCAAATGTCGTTCGCGGGCGATGAACACATCTTCAGTCTGATGCCAGCCGGCGATACGCAGCAATTCCTGGCGCAGCAGGTCGATTCCCTGATTGGCTTTGGCCGATAGCGAAACGGCAACACCATCGGCTTCGTCGTGTCTTTCAGACTGACGCCCGGCGAGGTCGATCTTGTTGTAGATGGTGATGCGTTGCAGGTTTTTCGGCAGCCGCTCAAGAATTTCACGGTCGGCCTCGGTTACGCCGGTTCGGGAATCAACCAGCAGCAGGACAACGTCAGAGCGCTCGATTTCCTTCCAGCTGCGTTCGATACCAATGCGTTCGACTTCATCTTCCGTCTCGCGCAAACCGGCAGTATCGATGATGTGCAGCGGGATTCCCTCGATCTGGATGGTCGAGCGCAGGGCGTCGCGTGTCGTGCCGGCAATCGGCGTGACAATGGCCAGGTCGTCGCCGGCCAGGCGGTTGAGTAGCGAGGACTTGCCGACATTCGGCTGGCCCGCCAGCACGACATGCAGGCCAGCCTGCAGCAGCTTGCCCTGGCCGGCCCGGTCGAAGATCTCGGCCAGCTTCCGTTGCAGCCTTTCCAGGCGGCCAAAGGCATCGGCAGCCTTGAGGAAGTCGATGTCTTCCTCGGGGAAGTCCAGCGTCGCCTCGACCAGCATGCGCAGGTTGATCAGTTCCTCGTTCAGTTCGCCGATGGCGCGCGAGAACTCGCCCTGCAACGAACGCACCGCCGAACGGGCAGCACTGGCCGTTGCAGCGTCGATCAGGTCGGCAACCGCCTCGGCCTGGGCAAGGTCCATCTTGCCGTTGAGGAAGGCACGTCGGCTGAATTCGCCAGGTTCGGCCAGCCGGGCGCCAAGATCCAGGCAGCGGGCGAGCAGCAGTTGCAGGACGACCGGGCCGCCATGGCCCTGCAGTTCGAGGACATCCTCGCCGGTAAAGGAATGGGGATTGGGAAAGTAGAGCAGCAGGCCGGTGTCGATGGTGCTGCCGTCTGCCGCCTGGAAGTCGGCCAGCGTCGCGTAGCGGGGCTTGGGCGATTTGCCGGTCAGCGCAAAAGCAAAGGGCAGCAAATTGCTGCCCGAAATGCGGATGACGCCGACACCGCCACGACCGGGGGCCGTGGCGATGGCGGCGATGGTGCCCTTGTTCACACCTCAGGCTTTCGCATCGTTGGCAGCCTTGCTACCGGCGTCGATCATGCGGGTGATCTGCCACTGCTGGGCGATGGACAGCACGTTGTTGACCACCCAGTAGAGAACCAGACCGGCCGGGAACCAGAAGAACATCACACCGAAGATCAGCGGCATGGCCATCATGACCTTGGCCTGGATCGGATCCGGCGGTGTCGGGTTGAGTTTGGTCTGGATGAACATCGACGCCATCATGATGACCGGCAGGATGAAGTAGGGGTCCGGCGAAGCCAGGTCGGTGATCCAGCCGATCCACGGCGCATCGCGCATTTCGACCGCGCCGAGCAGCACCCAGTAGAGCGCGATGAAGACCGGAATCTGGATCAGGATGGGCAGGCAGCCGCCGAGCGGATTGACCTTCTCCGTCTGGTACAGCTTCATCATTTCCTGGTTCAGGCGCTGCTTGTCGTCGCTGAAACGTTCCTTGAGCTGCATCAGGCGCGGCGTGAGCAGCTTCATCTTGGCCATCGACTTGTACGATGCGGCAGACAACGGATAGAACACAGCCTTGATGCCAATGGTCAGGACGACGATCGCCCAGCCCCAGTTGCCGACCAGCTTGTGGATGGCTTCCAGCGCCCAGAAGATCGGTGCGGCGACGACGGTCAGCCAGCCGTAGTCGACCACCAGGTCGAGGCCGGAGGCTACCTGCTTGAGCGCGGACTGTTCCTGCGGGCCGGCGTAGAGGCCGACAGCCGTCTCGCCCTTGGCACCCGGCGCAATGTCGGCGACCGGCACGATCACGCCAGCCTGGAAGATGTTGCCGCCTTCCAGCTTGCGCATGTAGAACTCGCGCGGGGTATTTTCCTTGGGTACCACGGCGGCGACGAAGTAATGCTGGACCATGGCCAGCCAGCCGTTGTCGGCCGTCTTGGCGAACTTGGCCTTGTTGTCGGCAATGGCGCTGAAATCGACCTTCTGGTACTTCTCGGTTTCGGTGAATACGGCCGGACCGGTGAAGGTGGATACCATCGCCGTCTCGCCTGCCGGCGCCACGTCATTGCGTTGCAACTGGAAGTAAGCGTGCGGAGCAATCGCCTTGTCGCTGCCGTTGGCGATTTCCCAGTTCACATCGATCAGGTAGGAACCACGCTTGAAGGTCAGCACCTTGGCCACCTTGATGCCGTTCTGCTCGGCGGTTTCCAGGCGAACCTTCAGTTCTTCGGCTCCTTCAGCCAGTTCGGAAGCGCCTGCGACGCGGGTGAAGGTCGAACGATGGGTCGGCAAACCCTCGCCGATCAGGCCGCCCTGCGCCATGTATTGATGCTTGGCATCAAACAGGACGAAGTTTCGTGCCTTGTTGTCGTGTTCCTTGTATTTCAGCAGTTCCAGGCTGACCAGATCGCCGCCTTGCGTGGAAATGGTCGCCTTCAGCAGATCGGTGCTGACGGTAAAGGTTTCGGCTGTTGAAGCCGGAAGGGAGGCAGTCGGTGAAACCGGGGCGGCCTTGCCCTGCAGGCTGGCCGACGGAACCGGTGCACTGCCGGCAGCCTGGCCGGCCGCTGCTGTTTCCACGGCGGGTTTTGGCTGGTTGTACTTCTGCCAGTTTTCCCACAGCATAAAGCTGGAGAACGTGAAGATCAAAACCAGGATCAGGCGTCGAGTATCCATGAACGGCCTACGAAAATATTCTTGAGTCAGGGTACAGGATCATACCCGCCAGGATGCCAGGGGTGGCAGCGGCAGATGCGTTTGGCACCCAGCCAGCCACCTTTGCAGGCACCGTATTTCTGTACTGCTTCAACGGCATATTCCGAACAACTGGGAAAATACCGGCATCGGCGTCCGAGAAATGGGCTGATCGCATACTGATAGACGCGAAGCAGGCCGATCAACAGGCGCTTCATCAATTCTCCCGCTTCGGCCGGGGCCTTTGCAGCTTGTCGAACAGGGCGACGATGTCGTCGGCAATCTGCTTGCCGTCGAGTGGCTTGGGCTTCACAGCCAGCCGGACGACAAGGTCTACACCCGGCAGACTGGCCCGCCGCAACCTGAACTGCTCGCGCACGATGCGCTTGAGCCGGTTGCGATCGACCGCATGCTTGAGCAACTTCTTGCCGACAACCAGGCCGAGCCTGGGTTCAGTCATGCCTTCGGGACGCGGCTGATAATGCAGCATCAGCAACTTGCCACGAATTGCCCTCCTGAAACCAAAAACGGATGAAAATTCATCCGTTTTGGTCAGGCGATAGCGTCTGGCGAAGCTTTGATTCACCTCGCCGTGTCCGGCTTAAACAGCCAGACGCTTGCGGCCCTTGGCGCGGCGAGCGGCGAGAACGGCACGGCCGCCCTTGGTGCGCGAACGGACCAGGAAGCCATGGGTGCGCTTGCGGCGCACGACCGACGGTTGATACGTGCGTTTCATGT
>JAEUOE010000033.1 GCA_016790885.1 Dechloromonas sp.
GAACACCGCTGGCCGCAGATCGCTGCGCTGGGTTTCGACGAAACCTTCCGCCGCCTGTGGCGCCTTTATCTCTGCTACTGCGAGGCCGGCTTCCGCGCCGGAAATATCGATGTCGTCCAGTTTGAACTCACGCATCGTTGATCTGGTGGCGCCGGCAGCGCGCTGCGGTGAACCCGGAAAAACGCCCAAAAACGGCATTGCCTCCGCGGGACGTCGTCGCCTGCTGCTGGCGATGTCGGGTGGTGTCGCCTTCGGCTTGCCCGCAATCACTTCGCCAGCCTTCGCCAACACCGATCCGACCGCCGGGCTCAAGCGCTGGGGCAACGGCGAGTTCCGCCGCTTCGGCTTCCTCGTCTATGAAGCTACGCTGTGGGCTGGCGACGACCCGCAGCGCCCGCCGCTGGCCTTGCGCCTCGACTACAAGCGCAATCTCTCCGGCGTCGCCATTGCCGAAGCCAGCGTCAAGGAAATGCGACCGATGGGTGGCGATGAGGCCAGCCTGAAGCGCTGGGGCGAGCAGATGGCGAAGATCTTCCCGGATGTGAAGGCCGGCGACAGCATCATCGGCCACTACCGTCCCGACGGCGCGGCCTTCATCTACAACGGCCGGCCGGCTGGCGAGATCATGGAGCCGGAATTTGCGCGCCGTTTCTTCGGCATCTGGCTCGATCCGCGCACCAGTGCCCCGGACCTCCGGGCGCTGCTGCTTCGGCGGCCGGTAGGGTAGGGCGATGACGCGCGGCACCGTTCTCGCCTACGGCCTGCTCGGCCTGCCGTTGGCCTTTGCCGCGTTGCCCATCTATGTGCATGTGCCGCGTTTCTATGCGGAAACGGCGGGCATGGCGCTACCGCTGCTAGGCGCCATCCTGCTCGGCGCACGCCTGCTTGATGCCGGAATCGATCCCTGGCTGGGCTGGCTGGCCGACCGCGTGCGCCGGCCGACGATGGTTGCTGTCGCGCTGCTGCCGTTCGCGTTCGGCTTTGTCGCCCTGCTCAATCCGCCGCAGACGTACGTTGCCGCCTGGCTGCTCGCCTCGCTGGCGCTGACCTATCTCGGCTTTTCGGCGGCATCGGTCGCCTATCAGGCCTGGGGGGCGGATGTCGGCGAGGACTCTCAGGTGCGAACCCGGTTGACTGCCAGCCGCGAAGGCTTCGGCTTGCTCGGTGTCGTGCTGGCAGCGGCCTTGCCCAGCGTGCTCGCGCCGGAACTTGACGAAGGTATCGCCCGGCTGGCCTGGGTACTGCCGCCGGTCTTGCTGGTCGCAGCGATTACCACCTTTGCCCGCGTCGGGGTCGGCCAGCCGGTGATGGCGGCAGAGCAGCCGCTGCTACCCAGCCTGCGCCGGGTCTTTGCCGATCTCGCCTTCCGCCGGCTGTTGCTGGTCTTTGTCGCCAATGGGATCGCCGCGGCGCTGCCGGCCACACTGTTTCTCTTTTTCGTTGCCGATGTCCTTGGTTCCGAAAAAGCCAGCGGTCCGTTGCTGGCGCTCTATTTCATCGCCGGCGCCGCTTCGCTGCCGTTGTGGGTGCGCCTTTCGGCCACCTACGGCCGGCCGCTGGCCTGGTGGGCGGCGATGTTGTTGTCGATCGTCGCATTCGCCGGCGCCAGCCTGCTCGGGACCGGCGACCTCTGGCCGTTTGCTTTGATCTGCGTTGCCTCGGGGCTTGCGCTGGGGGCCGATCTGGCCCTGCCAGCAGCGATTGCCGCCGACCTCGGCGAGCGTCAGGGTCAGGCTGGTGCCTGCTTCGGTGTCTGGAATTTTGTTGCCAAACTCAATCTCGCCCTCGCCGCCGGCCTGTCGTTGCCGCTGCTCGGTCTGCTCGGCTATGTGCCGGGGCAGGGCAGCGGGCTGGGTGCCCTTACTTTTGCCTACGCCCTTTTGCCGCTGGGCTTCAAGGCGGTTGCAGCGCTGCTGCTCTGGCGCTGGCGCCATTCACTGGAGATCAGGACATGAAACTCACACTCGCTGCCGCGGCCTTTACCCTCGGTCTGGCCGGCTGCGCCTCGACCGGCGTCGAGCAATACCGCGCCGAAACGCCCAAGCTCGACCTGCAGACCTACCTCAACGGCACCCTCGACGCCTGGGGCATCTTCCAAGGTAGAGACCGCGAGGTTCAGAAGCGCTTCCATGTCGTCATCGACGCCAAATGGACAGGCGATACCGGCGTGCTCGACGAGCACTTCAAGTGGTCCGACGGCACCACTTCGCGCCGGGTGTGGACGCTGAAAAAGCAGCCGGATGGCACCTGGCGCGGCACGGCCGACGATGTCGTTGGCGAGGCGCTCGGAGAAGTCGCCGGCAATGCGCTGCGCTGGCGTTACGTGCTGGCGCTGCCGGTCGATGGCAAGACCTACCATGTCAATTTCGACGACTGGATGTTCCTGATGGACGACAAGGTGATGCTCAACCGCTCCTACATGTCGAAATGGGGCTTCAACCTTGGCGAGGTGACGCTCACCTTCGTCAAGCGGCAGGGCCAGCCATGAACCCGGTCGTCAGCGAGTGGCGCGTCAAGCGCGTCTGGCTGGTCGGCGCCTCGTCCGGCATTGGTGCGGCGCTGGCCCACGCGCTGGCCAGGCGCGGGGCTCGTTTGGCGCTGTCGGCGCGCAGTGCCGACAAGCTGCAGGCACTGGGCATTGCCGATGCCCGCCTGGTGCCCTGCGACGCCACCGACGCGGCCAGCCTGGCCGGCGCCCGGCAGGCCGTCATCGACGCCCTGGGCGGCATCGACCTGGTGATCTATCTGGCCGGCGACTATGTGCCGATGCGGGCCGACAATTTCGACCTGGCCGTTGCCGAGCAGGTGGTGGCCGTCAATTTCAACGGTGCCATGCGCCTGGCGGCGGCCGTCCTGCCCGATCTGCGCCCGGGCGGCGGCATTGCCTTCGTGGCCAGCGTGGCCGGTTATCGCGGCCTGCCCAAGGCCCTGTGCTACGGGCCGGGCAAGGCGGCGCTGATCCATTTTGCCGAATGCCTGTATCTCGACCTGGCACCGAAGGGCATCGGCGTGTGGGCGATCAATCCGGGCTTCGTGTCCACCCAGCTCACCGCCAGGAACGATTTCGCCATGCCCGCCCTGCAGACGCCCGAGCAGGCCGCGCAGGCCATCATCGACGGCTTCGCCGAGGGGCGTTTCGAGATTCACTTCCCCAGGCGCTTCACCCGCCTGCTCAAGCTTTTCGCCATCCTGCCCTACCGCTGGTATTTCCCGCTCATTCGCCGCTTCACCGGAGGCTGACATGAACCTCGACCGCCTGATCGACTTCTACAACAGCTTCGCGCCGGATAGCGTAGCCCGCTTTCCGGAGTTCTACAGCGCCGATGCCTGGTTCAAGGATCCGTTCAACGAGGTGCGCGGCATTCCGGCGATCCAGCGCATCTTCAGCCACATGTTCACGCAGGTGGACGAACCGCGCTTCGTCGTGGTCGACAAGATCGCCGATGCCGGCGGCGCCATGCTGGTCTGGGAGTTCTGCTTCCGGGTGCGGCTGTGGGGCAAGGGCCAGACACAGGTCATGCGCGGCGTGTCGCACCTGCGCTTCGACGCCGACGGCAAGGTCTGCTACCACCGCGACTACTGGGATACCGGCGAGGAGCTGTACATGAAGCTGCCCGGCCTGGGCATGCTGATGCGCGGCCTGCGCCGGGTGCTGGCCGCCTAGGCGGCAGGGCGGGAGAAGGGGGAAGGCCGCGACGCCTGGCGCCCGCCTCAGCGCCCCCGGCTCAGCCAGTGGAAGATTTTCTCGAACAGGTGGCTGGGCTCGATCGGCTTGGCGACAAAGTCGTTCATGCCGGATTCCATGCAGCGCTGCCGGTCTTCGGCAAAGGCGTTGGCGGTCAGGGCGATGATCGGGGTGTTCTGCCGCCCGGCTAGCTGGCGGATGCAGCGGGTTGCATCCAGGCCATCCATGACCGGCATCTGCATATCCATCAGGATCAGGTCGTAATCCGTCTTTTCGGCTGCGCTCACCGCTTCCTCGCCGTTCTCGGCCATGTCGATGCGCAGGCCGCTATCCTCCAGCAGGGCGAGTGCGACCTCGCGGTTGATCTCGTCGTCTTCGGCCAGCAGCACGCGGCGTCCCGGGAAGTGGCTGGCGATGCTCAGGTCGTCGATGTCGGCTGCGGCCTCCGGGCTGCTCGCCGCGTGGCTGTTGTGGTCCTTCTTCAGGCATACGGAAAACCAGAACAGGCTGCCCTCGCCGGGCGTGCTGCGCAGGCCGACGTGGCCGCCCATCAGCTCGGCCAGCTTGCGGGTGATGGCCAGGCCGAGGCCGGTGCCGCCGTATTTGCGGGTGGTCGACTGGTCGGCCTGCTCGAAGGCGTCGAACAGGCGGGCCTGGGCTTCGGCACTGATGCCGACGCCGGTATCCTCGACTTCGAAACGGATCTGCAGCGCCTCGGGCATCTCGGCCTCCAGGCGTACCCGGAAGGTGATGTGGCCGGCTTCGGTGAATTTGACTGCGTTGGTGGCGAAATTGAGCAGGGCCTGCTGCAGGCGTGTCGGGTCGCCGAGGACGGCATGCGGTAGCGGGTCGATGTCGCGGATCAACCCGATGTGCCGGAGGTCGGCGCGTGGCTGGATCATTGCGCAGACATTGCCGATCAGGCCGCTGACGTTGATGCCGGTTTCCTCCAGTGTCAGCTTGCCGGCCTCGATCTTCGACATGTCGAGCACCGCGTTGATGATTTCGAGCAGGTGTTCGCTGGCATTTTCGATGCGCGCCAGGCGCTCGTCCTGCTCCGGCGTGCGCTCGCCCCGGCGCAACAGGTGCGCCATGCCGGTAATGGCATTGATCGGGGTCCGGATCTCGTGGCTCATGTTGGCCAGGAAGGCGCTCTTCGCCAGGTTGGCCTTCTCCGCCGCTTCCTTCGCCACGTTCAGCTCATAGGTGCGGGCGGCGACCAGCTGCTCCAGGTGCAGGCGGTAGTTCTCCACTTCGCTGATGTCGCGCGCGCCGCCGTACAGCACATGCACGCCCTCGGCGTTGGCTTCGACCTGGGCATCGTGGTGCAGGTAATGGATGGAGCCATCACGATGCACGACGCGCAACACCACGTCGCTGTGCTGGCCGGGCTGCAGGGCAGCCATGTTGGCCTCGACCAGCCCCTGGTCGTCGGGGTGCACCAGCTGCCACCAGCCGCGCTGCCGGATTTCCTCGGTGCTGTAGCCGAACAGCTTGTCCGCCTGGCCGCCCGCCCATTCGATCTGGAAGCAGCCATCGTCGCCGCGCCGGCACGAATACACCAGGTCGCTGGTCAGGGACGAAATGCGGCGGAAGCGGCTTTCACTGTCGAGCAGGGCGCGCTGGGCCTGCTTGCGTGCGGTGACATCGCTACAGAAACCCATCACCCGGCCATCGGCCAGCGTGATGGTGCGCAGCGAGGTTTCCACCCGGCTGCCATCCTTGCGGCGCAGGGTGATTTCCGTGTCGACGATGTCGGATCGCCGGTTGTGCTCGAACTGGGCTTCGTGCGCGCTTTCGAGCCCCTCCGGGGTCAGGTCGCGGATATTCATGGTCAGCAATTCGTCGCGGCTGTAGCCGACGAGTGCGCAGCCGGCCGGATTGACATCGAGATAGTCGCCTTTCTGGTCGGCGACGAAGATGCCCTCGGGCGCGGTTTCGACATAGGTGCGGAAACGCGATTCCGATTCGAGCAGGGCGGCGGTGTGCGCACGGTCGCGTTGCCAGTGGCGGTGCAGCAGCAGGGCAGCGCCCACGCTGAGCAGGAAAAAGGCGCTGGCGAACAGGATGACGTTGCGCCGCTCTTCGTACCAGAGATCCAGATAATCCGCCGGCGCCCGGCCGACCGCCAGGATGTAGGGCAGGCCTTCGATACGGCGGAAGGCGTAGGTACGTTCGATGCCATCCGGCGTTTTGGCAGTGTGGAAGTGCCCCTCCTTGACACCCGAGTTCATGATGGCGAGGAACTCGCTTGACACCTTTGTGTTGCCGATTGAGCCGCCAGGGCCATCGACGGCAGGATAGCGCGTAGCCAGGCCATTGTTGTAATGGCGGATGACGGCAGAGCCATGTGCTCCCAGCTTCAAGGTCGACAACTGGTCGTAAAAGTAGGACAGCGCGACGGTGGCATTGATGACGCCGCCCAGGCTGCCGTCCGCTTTGCGATACGAACGGGTGAAGGGAATCACCCAGATGTTCGATACCCTGCCCAGCACCGGCTCGCCGACGACCATGGCTACGCCCGGTGCGGCCTGGTGCGTGCTGAAGAAGGGACGGTCGGCGTAGCTGTCCGTCGTTTCCGGCGTGACGCCCTTGCCCCAGCGCAGGCGCCCCGTCTCGTCGGTGACCCGGAAGGCATCCACCTCCGGCAATTGCCCGTTCTGCAGGTCGAGCACGTGGCCGACCTCCTGCGGGTCGATGCTGCCCGTCGCCAGTTCGTGCTCCAGGGTGTGCACGATGTTGAGCAGGGCCAGGTCGATGCGCCGGGCGCTGTCGGCGATGTTCTGCTCGATCAGGAAAGCCAGGTTGGTGGTCGAGTTGGCCACCTGCTCCACCGTGCGGGCCCGGCTGTAGAGCAGGCTCTGGATACCGATGGCGATGATGACCAGGTTGATGATGAGGACACCGGCCGCCAGCAGCCGGGAGACATGCCTTTCCGCGCTGCGGGCGGCAGCTTCCGGGGCGTGATCCTGATGGTCGTTGGGCATGCGGTATCGGTCGTGGGCGAAGGTTTACCCTGGCGGGTGGCGGGTGGCGGAACGGGAAATTGTAGAAAAACGGTGCAGGCAACCCGCAGTGCTCGGTCGACAGACCGGGGCTGTATCGCTGAATTACCCAATGCTGCTTAATGCATTTGGCAAATCGGGTGCCTGTGAGTTTTTTGACACTAATGATGAATTGTACCGCTTAGCCGGCAGAATGCCAGCCCGTCTGCCCACCATTTTTCGTGCGGTTATTTCGCGCTCCCGGGCGTCGCGCGAAGAGCCGCACCAGTCGGCCGTCTTCAGGCGGTGCGTCCGGCCAGCAGCTTGCCGAGCAGGCTGCCCGAGTGATCGTTTCCGGTCAGCACGTAGTCCAGTTCGTTGGCATTGCGCAGGGTCAGTTCCAGTTCGCGCTGGGCGGCCAGCGGGCTGGCGAAGAGCAGTTGGTCGCCGGCCTGCAGGGTGAAATCGTCGGCCGGCAACAGCAGGTAGTCGGTGCCCCGCTCGACCAGCAGCGGCACCACCGGCAGGCGACGCTGGCGGTCGGCGGCATCGGCCAGCAGGCTGCCCAGTTCGATTGTCCGGCCGTGCATCAGGGCCTGCCAGCAGGCTGGCGCCTCGGCCGCATTCAGGCGGTTGTCCCAGACCACCGGCGTCAGGCCGGCACAGGCTGCCTGCAGCCGTTCAACCAGCTGCCGGCATTGCGTCTCGTTGAGTTGCTGCACGCGGTCGAGAAAGCGGGCGAGCAGCGGCGCGGTGAGCAGGGCGATGCATTCCTGCGCGATGACGCGGCTGGGCAGCACGGTGAAGTCGGCGCCATAGGCAGCAAACAGCGCGTTGTTGGCCGCCTGGTTCTGGCGGGCGACGACGAACAGTTCGGGATTGAGTTCGTGGGCGGTCACCGCGATGGACAGGTTGTTGATGTCGTTGTTGCTGCCGGCGACGATGCCCCTGGCCTCGCTGATGCCGGCCTGGCGCAGCGTACTTGCCTCGGTGCCGTCGCCGATGATGTCGTGGTCGGCATCGCCGGCGGCGGGGTCGATGATGGTCAGCCGGATGCCGGTGTTGCGCAGGCGCTCGGCAACGGCGTGGCCGAAGCGGCCGTAGCCGCACAGGATCCAGTGGCCGTGCGGCGGCTGGTGGGGTTCGGCGAGCGGTGTCTCGGGCAGGCTGGTGAGCAGTTCGATCAGGCGGAAACGCTCGGGCGCGGCGACGGCCAGCGCCAGGCTGTCGGCGAAGCGTTCGTAGGGATTGATGATGTGGTCGGTGCCGAAGGAGGCCATGTTGGCGGCGACCGACTTCTGCTCGGCGCGGGCGATGACCGGAATGCCCGGATTGAGCAGGCGGACGGCGATGGCGATGGCCAGGTTGGCCTCGTCGTCGTTGGTCACTGCCAGCACGCCGCGGCATTTGGCATGGCACAGGCCGGCCAGGCGCAGGTTGTCCGGCAGGCGGGCGTCGGCGGCAAGGGCCGGGGTGTCGGTCTTGAAGTCGAGGAGGTCGAGTTCCTCGACGCGCAACTCATCCTTCTCCAGCACGACGAAGGCCTGGCCGATGTGGTCGAAGCTGCGCGCGATCAGGCCGCCCGTTTCGCCGCAGCCGCAGATCAGGTAGAAATCCTGGCGGGTATGGCGCACGCGGCGGGCGAAGCGGTTGGTGGTCAGCGTGTTCTGGAAGCCCTTGTCCTGGAGCAGGGCGATCAGCGTGACCACCGAATACGACCAGCCGACGACGGTCAGGTAGATGCAGACGGTGACCCACAGGCGCTGCCCGTCGGAGAAGGCGACGGGAATTTCGCCGAAGCCGATGGTCGTTGCCGTGTAGCTGATGAAATAGAAGGCGTGGAAGAAGGAGAGCGGGGCGCTGGCCTTGCCCTCGGCGTCGACGCCCGGCACCAGCGTCAGGCCGAAAATGGCGATCGCGTAGATGACGATCAGCACGATGATCGGGGCCCGCATGCGGCGGAGCACCAGGAAGAAGGTGCTGTTCATGGCGGCAGCCCTAGCGGCGCAGCATCACGGTTTCGACGATGAGGATGATGACCGAGACGATGTTGGCGAACAGCGCGCCGCCGGACAGCGACACCACGCTGGAGGTGACGTGCGCCGTCATGCCGACGCCGGTGACATGCTCGGCGATGGCCCAGGTGATGGCGGCGGCGATCAGCTGCAGGTCGGCGACCAGGCTGGTGGACAGGTGGATGGCGCCGATCTGCGTGCGGTCGCCGAACTTGAGCGCGGTGGCGATCAGGCTGACGACCAGAGCGGCGGCCAGTTCATAGACGCTGTGCAGTTCCGGATTGCCGATGTCGCCGATGAAGAAACCGAAGTTGAGCGTTGCCGCCAGCAAAATGAAGAAACCAAAAATGACTTTTTCGAGATTCATGGAGCCCCCTCCCCAAAATGCGCAAGGCGCCCCGGCGGTCATCGCCGGGGCGCCTTGTCAGCTTACTCCCGTTGTGCGGAGCCGGGAATCAGCGATTCTCGACCGGCGCGCTCGGCGGCGGCGCCTTGCGGGCGCCGAGCACCTGGTTGTCGAGGCGGCGGGTTTCGTCCTCGCCGACCACTTCCAGCACATTGACCACCTTGACCACGCCGGCCGTGGTGCGGGCGACGGCGATGGCGACCTTGGATTCGCGCTCGTTGACGATGCCCATCAGGTAAACGATGCCGCGCTCGCTCAGCACCTTGATGTGGTTGGCCGAGATCTGGTTGCTATCGACCAGGCGGGCCTTGACCTTGGAGGTGATGAAACTGTCGTTGCTGCGGCTGGAGAGCGGGGTGGCCGGGCCGATGCCCAGCTCGTTATAGACGTCCTTGACGCCCTCGATCTTGCGCACTTCGCTCTCGATCGCCGACTTGGCCTCCTCGCTCGGCGCTTCGCCGGTGATCAGCAGGCGGCGGTTGAAGGCGGTGAAATTGGCGTGCGCCTTGTCCTTGTACTGGGCCGGAACGTGGTTGTTGGCCTTCCATTCCATCGTTTCGTCGTCGGTCTGCGTGCCGGTCGACCGGCGGTCGTGCGCCGACATCACGCCGCTTGCCGCAGCGGTGCCGAGCAGGGCGGCTTCGACGCAGCCGTGCAGGGCGGGCAGGGCGAGCAGCAGGGCCAGGGTGGCCAGGCTCAGTTTGGCTTTTTGCATCATTCGACTCCCAGAAGAAGTGCGTCGATCCCGTCGCACAGGCAATGGATGACGAGCAGGTGGGTTTCCTGGATGCGCGCCGTGCGGTCGGCCGGCACGCAGAGGTGGATGTCGTCGTCGCGCAGCATCTCGCCGATCTGGCCCCCGCCCTTGCCGGTCAGCGCTACGACGCGCATGTCGTGCTCGTGCGCCGCCTTGATGGCTTCGATGACGTTGCCGGAATTGCCCGAGGTCGAGATGGCGAGCAGCACGTCGCCGGCGTGGCCGAGGCCGCGCACCTGGCGGGAGAAAATCTGGCTGAACGAATAATCGTTGCCAACGGCGGTCAGGATCGAGGTATCGGTGGTCAGCGCAATGGCGGCCAGCTCCTGGCGCTCGGCCTCGAAACGGCCGATCAGTTCGGCGGCGAAATGCTGCGCGTCGCCAGCCGAGCCGCCGTTGCCGCAGGCGAGAATCTTGCCGCCGTTGATCAGGCAGTTGAACATCGTCTCGATGGCGGCGGCAATCGGGGCCGACATGGTGTCGACGGCATTGAGCTTGGTGTGGGCGCTGTCTTCGAAATGCTTGGCAACGCGGGCGATCAAATCCATATCGGTCAAGGGCTTGGGGCGGTAGAAGATCGCACCATTCTACCTCACAGCTCGATGAAGACCTCGAAGGCCACCCGTTGCCAGGGGTTTTTGTTGTCGCTTACCGACGACACGCGGGCGCTCAGCTTGTCGCCGGCATCGAGCGCTGCGGCGATGCTGCGGTTGCTGGCGCGCGGCACATAACCCAACTGCTGACCACGCCATTCGACGCGGATGGCATGGCGGTCATGCCGGTTGTCCGGCTCACGCACCAGCGTCAGCGCATCGCCGGGCCGGATCTCCTGCCACACCGCACTCAGCGCGTAGTACTGGCTGCCGGCCAGCGGCGACTGCTGGACCAGGACGCGAACGCCCTCGGCCTGTGCAATGCCGAGCCAGAACAGCAGGCTAAGCGTCCGCAGAAAACGCATTTTTCAGCCATTCCAGCTGCTCGCCCTCGATCAGCACGCAATCGAAACGGCAATCGCATTCCGGCTGGCCGGCCAGGTAATGCTGGGCGGCGAGGATGATGCGCCGCTGCTTGCTCGTCGTGATGCTGGCCGCCGCACCGCCGAAATCGCTGCGGCTGCGCTGGCGCACCTCGACGAAAACCAGCCCCTTGCCGTCGCGGCAGATCAGGTCGATCTCGCCGCCGCGCACCCGGAAATTGCGCGCCACGACGCGCAGGCCTTGGCGCTCCAGATGGCGCGCCGCCCGGTCTTCGGCTTCGCGGCCGCGGGCGGTGGTGGTATCGTCGGCTTTTGTTCGCATGCCCAAACTATGACGGAATCCATGACGCAGGAATGCGCCGCATTGTATGTCGTCCCGACCCCGCTCGGGAACCTGGCCGACCTCACCCGCCGCGCCGAGGAAATCCTGCGCAGCGTGCCCTGGGTGGCGGCCGAAGACACCCGGCACAGCGGCCCGCTGCTCAAGCAACTCGGCGCCCGGGCCCGCACCCTGCCGGCGCACCAGCACAACGAGAACGAAGCGGCCGTCCGCATTATTGAAAAACTGCAGGCCGGCGAATCCGTCGCGCTGATTTCCGACGCCGGCACCCCGGGCATCTCCGACCCCGGCGCCCGCGTCGTCGCCGCCGTGCGCGAAGCCGGCTGCCGCGTCATCCCGCTGCCCGGCCCCTGCGCCGCCACCACGGCCCTCTCCGCCTCTGGCCTGCTCGACGAACACTTTCTTTTCTACGGCTTCCTGCCCGCCAAATCCGGCCAGCGCCGCCAGGCCCTCGAAGCCCTGTCCGACATCCCGGCTGCTCTCGTTTTCTACGAAGCCCCGCACCGCGTACTCGATACCGTGGCCGATCTGGCCAGCGTTTTCGGCCAGCGCACCCTGGTCATCGGCCGCGAACTGACCAAGCTGTTCGAAACCATCCATTCCCTGCCGCTGCCCGAGGCGCTGGACTGGCTCAAGGCCGACCCCAACCGCCAGCGCGGCGAATTCGTGCTGATGCTCTCCGGCGCCAGCGGCGAGGCCGACAGCGGCGAAGGCGAGCGCGTCCTCAAGCTGCTGCTCGCCGACGGCCTGCCCACCAAGCAAGCCGCCAAGCTCGCCGCCAGCATTACCGGGGGCGCAAAAAATGCGCTTTACGACCTCGCTTTGACGCTGAAACGCTAAAATTACGCAAATCTTTCCGGAATTCATCATGCAACTGACCATTACCCGCCCCGACGACTGGCACCTGCACCTGCGTGATGGCGAGGCGCTGGCCGCCGTTCTGCCGCACACCGCCCGCCAGTTTGCCCGGGCCATCGTGATGCCCAACCTGAAGCCGCCGGTTACCACCGTCGAGCAGGCCGCCGCCTACCGTGACCGTATCCTGGCTGCGCTGCCCGCCGGCCTGGCCTTCGAGCCGCTGATGACGCTGTACCTGACTGACAACACGCCGCCGGCCGAAATCGCCAGGGCGGCCGCTTCCGGCTTCGTCAAGGCCGTCAAGCTCTACCCGGCCGGGGCGACGACCAATTCCGACGCCGGCCTGACCGACATCGCCAAGGCCTACGCCACGCTGGCCGAGATGGAGCGCGTCGGCCTGCCGCTGCTGGTGCACGGCGAAGTGACCGATCCGGCGATCGACCTCTTCGACCGCGAAAAGGTGTTTATCGACACTGTGCTGGAGCCGCTGACGCAGCGTTTCCCGCAGCTGAAGGTGGTCATGGAGCACATCACCACCAGGGATGCCGCCGAGTTCGTGGCATCGACGCCAGCCAATGTGGCCGCCACCATCACCGTTCACCACCTGCTCTACAACCGCAACGCCATCTTCCAGGGCGGCGTGCGGCCGCACTGGTACTGCCTGCCGGTGCTGAAGCGCGAAACGCACCGCGAGGCGCTGGTCGCCGCGGCCATTTCCGGCAGCCCCAAGTTCTTTCTCGGCACCGACTCGGCGCCGCACGCCAAGGGTGCCAAGGAAGCGGCCTGCGGCTGTGCCGGCTGCTACACCGCCTACGCCGCCATCGAGTTGTACGCCGAAGCCTTCGAACAGGCCGGCGCGCTCGACAGGCTGGAAGGTTTCGCCAGCTTCCACGGCGCGGACTGGTACGGCTTGCCGCGCAATACCGACACCATCACGCTGGCCAAGGAAAGCTGGACGGTGCCGGCCGATTACCCGTACCTGAGCACCGACACCATCGTGCCGCTGCGGGCCGGCGAGACCCTGACCTGGAAAATGCGCTAAGGAAAACCATCATGCGTTTGCGCCATCTGCTGCTTCCCTTGCTGGCCGCCCCGTTGCTGACCGCCTGCGTGAACGATGGCGCGACGTATGAAATCGACAACAGCCGCGAGCATGTGCTGTCGCTGATCCGCGAGCAGCCGTATTTCTGGGACAGCAAGGTCAACCTGTTCTTCGTCGTCTCGCGCATGCCGTCCTGCATGCGTCGCCACAGCCTGGGCGTCGGCACCGAAAAGACCAAGGTCGAGGTGTACCAGGTGCCGTCCGGCGCCTTCATCATCAAGGCCGGCAAGAAGATGTATGCCACCGAGACGCAGACCTGCGAGAGCTGGGCGAAGATGGACAGCGAGCCGGCCGAGGGCATGGGCACCCTGATGGGTACCTTCCGCCTCAAGAAGGGCGTGCTGACCTTCGTCAAGGAAGAGGGCGCGGACAAGCCTGCCTCTGACGAGTGAGCACCGGCTCCCTGTACTCGTCTTTTCTGTTCGATCCGCTGCGGCACTGGCTGGATCAATTGCCGCCCCGGCCCGATAGCGCGGCACTTGCCTCACTGGCCGAACAGCATCCCCGCCATGTCGCCAGTGGCCAGCGCGTCCGCTTCGTGCCGCCGCAGGATGACGGCAAGGCCTATGAATGCCGCATCTGGGAGCGCGGCGAAGTCGAAACCCGCCCCGACAACTGGCATGATTTCTTCAATGCCCTGGTCTGGCTGAGCTTTCCGCACACCAAGAACGCCATCAGCGCCGCCCATGTGCGGGCCATGCAACAGCCGGGCGAACTGCGCGGCCGGGTGCGCGACGCGCTGACCCATTTCGACGAATGCGGAATCGTCGTGCTGTCGACCCGCGCCGACCTGCTCGACCTGTTGCGCAATTTTCGCTGGCGGGAGCTGTTCGTCGACCAGCGGGCGGCCGTACGCCGCGACATGCGCTTCATCGTATTCGGCCATGCCACCTACGAAGCCTTACTCGCCCCCTTCCGCGGCCTGACTGCCAAGGCCTTGTTGTATCCGGTGGATGACGGCTGCTTGCAGATGCCGACAGGCGAGCTCGTCGCTGCCGTCGACCAGCGCCTGGCTGCCGATGTCGCTACGGATTGCCTGCGCCATCCCCGCGACCTGCAACCGCTGCCCTTGCTGGGCATTCCCGGCCTGACGCCGGAGAGCGAAGACCCCGCCTTTTACGAAGACACCTGGCAGTTCAGGCCGGGCCGGCGCCGGCCCGCCGTCGCGCCGCAGGCAAGCCAGGAGGGCATTCGTATGGACGGTGCAAGGAATCCGCTGCAAAATTTTGATGGTGGAAAATCCGAATGACCGGGAGCGTGGTGACTAGTCGATCAAAAGGTCTCGGGCGGCAACTGCTGCTGGCCATCTTCGTGATGCTGGCCGGGGTGCTTGTCACCCTGGGCTGGGGCAGTTATCGCTATCTGGTGACCAGCCTCCACGAGCGGGAGGTCGATCGCCTGCGTGCCATTGATGATCTGAAGGCGCAGCAGGTTGCCGCCTGGTTCGGCGAGCGCCTGGCTGATGCCAGGGTGCTCGCCGGGCGGCCGACGGCCCTGTCGGTGCTGTCGGATACGGATGGCCTGCACGGCTTGCGTACCCGGCGTTCGCTGGAGCAGATGCAGCAGGGCTATGGCTACCTGTCCATCGAACTGTACGATCGCGAGGGGCAGCGCTTCGCCGTGGCCGGGGCGGAAATGAAGGGGCCCAGCCTGTTGACCGGGGCGATGATGACGCGCCTCGGCAAAACCCGGCAGCCGGAATTCATCGACTTCTACCGCACCGCCTACCCGGAGCACCCGGTCGGACTGGCCGTTGCCACCGCCATCTACGATCTGGCGCAGGAGAACCCGGAGGTCAAGGGCTATGCCGTGCTGCACATCGATCCGGAGCGGGTGCTGTTTCCGATGATCCAGACCTGGCCGGTGCCCAGCGCCTCGGCCGAAACGCAGCTTGTGCGGCTGGAGGACGATCACGTCCTCTATCTCAACCGCTTGCGTCACAGCCAGGCCGAGCCCATGTCGGTGCGCCTGGCCATGGACCCCGGCCTGCCGGCCGTGCAGGCCATCCAGAACATCAATGCCTGGGGCGACGGTGTCGATTATCGGGGTGTGCCGGTCATCTTCAGCAGCCAGGTGGTGCCCGGCACGCCGTGGATCATGATTGCCAAGGTCGACCGGGACGAGGTGCTCAGCGGTCTGCGCTGGGCCTCCATCGCGGTGGGCTTGTCCGTCTTCTTCCTGTTGCTGATCGCCGCGCTGCTCTTGCTCAATCGCTACCGCCGACAGGAATATGAGCAGCTGGTCGCCCTCTCCGAGCAGGAGCGCTATTTCCACGAGGTTCTCGATCACTCGGCGGACGCCATGCTGATCGTCGGCAGCGACGGCCAGATCATCTATGCCAACGGCCAGGCCGCCCGGTTGTTCGATTATCGCCAGGAGGTGCTGCTGTCGATGGCCTGGGATCGTCTCTTGCCACGGGGCGAGAACAGCAGCCTGGACGAGTTCTACCAGGAGACGGTCAGCGCCGGGCAGCAGACCCGGGAAATCCGCATGAGAACCCGCGACAAGCGGATCATCCCGGTCGAACTGAACTGCGCCCGCCTGCCGGACGAGCGCTGGTGCGTGTCGATTCGCGACATTGCCGAACGCCGCCGCCTGCAGGACGAGTTGCGTCAGAACGAAGCCCGTTTCCGTGACTTTTCCAACAGTTCGGCCGACTGGTTCTGGGAAACCGATGCCGATTACCGCTTTACCTGGGTTTCGGACAACATCTACGACATCGTCGGCGTGCCGACCGGCAGCCTGCTCGGCCGTTCGCGCCTCGACTTGCTGGCCCGGTCGACCGCCAATTCGCCCGCCCTGATCGAGGCGCATCGTGAACTTCTGGCCCGCCGCCAACCTTTCCGCCATTTTGAATACCGCTTACTGACCAGCGATGGCCGCAACCTGTGGCTGTCGGTGAGCGGCGTACCCTTCTTCAAGGCCGATGGGGCCTTTGCCGGCTATCGCGGCCTGGGGCAGGTGGTGACTGAGCGCCGCGAAAACGAGGAGGAGCTGGCGCGCTACCGGGCCGGGCTGGAAACCCTGGTGCGCGAACGTACGCTGGAACTGGAGGTGGCCAAGGAGCGGGCCGAGGCGGCGACCATCGCAAAGAGCGTCTTCCTGGCCAACATGAGCCACGAGATTCGCACGCCGATGAATGCCATCATCGGCTACACCCGCATGCTGTGTAACGAGCTGGCGGTGCCGGAGCAGCGCGAGAAGATCGGGCGCATCGCCTTTGCTGCCGACCATTTGCTGGCGGTAATCAACGATATTCTCGACATCTCCAAAATCGAGGCTGGCAAGATGGTGCTCGACCGGGCCGATTTCGATGTGGAGGCCACCTTGCGCAAGGCCGTCGGCATCGTCAGCCAGGCGGCGCGCGACAAGGGTCTGGCCTTGATGCTCGATGTGGAAGGGCTGCCCGCCTGGGCCAACGGCGATGCCACCCGGCTCGGCCAGGCCCTGGTCAATTACCTGGGCAATGCCATCAAATTTACCGAGCAAGGTTCGATCACCCTGCAGGCCCGGGTGATCGAGGCCGGCGACAGCGATACGCTGATCCGCTTTGCCGTGATCGATAGCGGTATCGGTATTGCACCGGAGGCGGCAGCGCGCCTTTTCTCGTCATTCGAACAGGCCGATGCGTCGACCACCCGGCGTTATGGCGGTACCGGCCTCGGTCTGGCGATCACCAAGGCCCTGGCCGAATTGATGGGCGGAACGGTGGGCGTGGAGAGTACGCCCGGTGCCGGCAGCACCTTCTGGCTGACCGCCCGCCTGGGCAAGGTTGAAACGCCGCACCACGCCGCAAGCCAGGGCGCTGCGGGCGCCGAAGCGCCGGAAGTCGTGCTGGCGCGCGACCATGCCGGCGCCCATGTGCTGCTCGCCGAAGACGAGCCGATCAACCAGTTGATTGCCCGCGAGCTGCTGGAAGAGGTCGGGCTGCAGGTCAGCGTGGCCGACAACGGCGAACAGGCGGTCGCGTTGGTGGCGGCCAATGCTTATGCGCTGGTGCTGACCGACATGCAGATGCCGGTTCTCGACGGCCTCGATGCAACGCGGCAGATCCGCCAGCTGCCGGGCGGTGCCGACCTGCCGATCATTGCCATGACCGCCAACGCCTTCGCCGAGGATCGGGCCCGCTGCCTGGCTGCCGGCATGAACGATTTCATCGCCAAGCCGATCAACCCCGACCTGCTTTACGCCACGGTACTCAAGTGGTTGTGCCGGGGGCGGACGGTTGGCTGACCGCCCGCCCGGCTGATCAGGCTGCCTGGTCGATACGCCCGGCGGCACCAAGCCGGTTGATGCCGCTGACGATGGCCTTGAGCGAGGCGGTGACGATGTTGCTGTCGATGCCGACGCCGAAGGTTTCGCCCTTGCCGCTGGCCGCCATTTCGACGAAGGCGCAGGCGCGGGCATTGCCGTCCTCGCCCATCGGTACCATCGAGCGTTCCTCGTAGCTGCGCACCTGGACCTTGATGCCGGCCGATTCGAGGGCGTGCATGGCTGCGTTGATCGGGCCGTTGCCCTCGCCGGTGAGGATGTGCGGCGTGCCGTCGATATCCACCGTGAGGCGGATGCCCTGGGCGCTGCCGTGTTCGTAGAGGTGGTGCTCGCGGTAGCCGATGGTGCTGCTGCCGGCAAGGTAGGCCTGGCTGAAGAGGTTCCAGATGTCGTCGGCACTGACTTCGCCGCCGTGGGTGTCGGTGTGTTTCTGGACGATGCCGGAGAACTCGACCTGGAGGCGGCGCGGCATGACCACGCCGTACTCGGTCTCCATGAGGTAGGCGATGCCGCCCTTGCCCGACTGGCTGTTCACGCGAATGACCGAGTCGTAGCTGCGGCCGACGTCGGCCGGGTCGATCGGGAGATAGGGCACTGACCATTGCTCATCTGCCTTTTGAGCAGAGAACCCCTTCTTGATGGCGTCCTGGTGGGAGCCGGAGAAGGCCGTGAATACGAGATCCCCGACGTACGGGTGGCGCGGGTGGATCGGGAGCTGGCTGCAGTGTTCGAAGGTGCGCGCGATGGCGTTGATGTCCGAGAAGTCGAGGCCCGGATGGACGCCTTGCGTGTACATGTTGAGGGCGAGGGTGACGAG
>JAEUOE010000074.1 GCA_016790885.1 Dechloromonas sp.
CCCAACCATCCCGAGCACCAGTCGATGTCCGAATGGCACGGCGATGCCTTCGATCCCGCATTCGTGGACGTCGTCGCCATTAGCCTCGCTTTACACGACCTGAAAATCTGATTTCAAGACGGCTTCGGGACGACGCTTACCTATCGCGAGGCCCAACGCGGCCATAAGTAGAGCAAGCTGGTGACGATTTCGGATAGGAGAGCTCGCATTCTCTTCGAGTACGAGCGCCACGCGCGAGCCCACAAAATCCAAATGTGGTTCGGCGAAACCACTATCAATTTGAAGAAGAGCTGCCGAGCGGTGTTCCTTTGCCTTCGCCCTCGGTCGTTCCGAAAGTTCAAAATTGTACTGTCGGCAAAGCGCCAGTGTTGCGGAGCTGGCTCTGGCCACAGCAAACACATGAAACTGCGCTTTGGATATGCCGAAATAATCGATAGCAGAGCGCAGGGCTTCAAAATGGGGTTCGCGCCAAGCCAATAACTGCTTCGTTACCCCTAGCATCTCTCTCAGGTCCCCTACGCTAGGGACCGCTGCTGCCGGGGGCTTGTTAGCCGGCGGCAGCGAGCGCGCCCATTCAATCAGTCTGTCCCATGTTGAATCTGCGAGTTCATCGACGATTTGACCATATCCGGTTTGCATGCCTTCGCGTGAAAGTAATGTAAGCCATTCACTAACTTTGTACTCCTTAATGCCGAGAGCGGCGCCGATGGTGCGGGCATGAAACTGGCGGGTGTGCAGACGGAATGCCTGCAGTATTGTGCTGACAGCAATTGGCTGGGTAGGTGGTGTGGGCTTGAGCTCGATTGCTACTGGCGACGCCTCCGGCAGAGTGTCCAAGCGGCAAATTTGGTCGAGCGTGGCCGCTACTGGAGTATTGATTGGCGCGATGTCGGTTAGGCTGGCCGCCCAGTCAAATATGAAGTGTAGGTAGCTTCTGATGGTTGTGGCTGGTGAGCCATGACCAAGAAACCGAGCGATGGCCCAACCAGTCCGACGGCTGACTGAGCTGACATTTCCTAACAAGCAAGTGTTGGCGTCGGAGTCGATTTCCAAGGCTTGCCAAGCGCCCGGAGCGATATCCAGGGTGTTAAGCGCGACAAGATTTGCCGCACTATGTCGCGCGTGGTGAAGCGTGGTGCCCGCATTGCCGGTTGCCTGCTTCAACACAGAGGAGATGGCTGAAACTGCTTGAGAATGGTCGTCTACTGAGAACAGCAACTGCGCGCCGTCACCCCCTCGTCGCGAATCATAGAGAAGCAACGCGTTTGCGATGAGCGCTTGTTCTTGGTCACTTAGGCTAAACACCAGCGGTACCTGGCGCCGGGAGGAGATGGTTTTTAGCTGGCGCCAGCGATTGTTCTTGATGGTCACAACAAGGCGGTTACCGTGCGTTTGTATATCCTCCCGGGTAAGGAACAGCGCCTCATTTTTCCGTAGGCCAAACCGGTAAGCCAACAGTAATACCATGGCAGCGGTTATCTGCTGCGTCGGAGTCAGTGTTGCAGATGACAGCAAAGCTCCCATCGCGCCCAGGTATTCCGTCGGGCATATCAAGCCCGGCGAAATGCCAAGGTACGGACAAGCCACGGGAAGCTCGCGCCAGTCTGGCTCTGCAATATCGTAGTTGTTTCGCAGCCATTGATGAAAGGCCGCCAACCGAAGTAGCTCGTACTCCCCGGCCGGTTTTTCGTCTGAGACTAGTATCCGGGTATAGGCCTCGGTTAAATCCTCGTCGTCGGCGCTGAGTAGGTCGAGTTGCCACAGTTCGGCGCTGACGCGCCAAGCGAGCGCGGCAAAATAGCGTTGAAGCGTTCTGGTTTTAAGGGCTTGGCCATGGCTGCGTCCTGCCATAGCCAGCAACCATTGGCATAGCAACAGTAAGGCTTGTGGTGCGCCCGTCCGCAAGCCTTCCTGAATGGCGCGCTCCATGTGTTGGCACAGCGTGCGACGCCGATTTGGGGTGCCCGGCCTTGCGGATATGTCGTTCCGGAGCGCTTGTCGGATATCTAAGAGAAGCTTTTGCGAGGCCTGTGTCATCACGTCCATGGGGACGTCGGTTGCACGGACTCTTAATCGACTTGCTAGTTCTGTGGCTTCGGTTTCGTGTGAGTTGTCATGGGGTAGTTCTATTCGTCGTCCGTATTGGAGGCGCACGATGTCATGCCAGCCCAATGCTGCAGATTCAATTGTGCCGGCCAGCACGCTGCCCACCACAGCGGGAAGTGTCAATGCATTGACTTGGCTGACAACACGGGCCAATGCTGAGATATAAATAGAGTTGCATGTGGGTTTGCCCGGTAGCAGTTCGGCAATTCCAGTCAGGCACCTGGGCAGGGTGCCATCGTCCGGGTGAGAGCGGGCTTTGCTCCTACGCTGCAATAGCAAGGCGCATTCTGGGGAGATCCGGTATCTGCGACCAGGGAAAAGCCCTTTGTTAATCTGCTCACCAAACTCAAGAAATAGAAATTCCCCAATCCTCACAATTCGATAGTCCCGGCTGGCTGCGACACCGCGCAGCACTGTCGTATCCGCAATTCGCGACTCCAGTGCGAGATACGTCACTGCCAGGAGAATTTCTCCACCCCTTGCTCTGTTGCCCGCGGCGGGAAGCAATTTCCGCAGCGTTTGTGTCAGTGTGATGGCGCCCGCGCATTCCGCAGAGAAGATCGAGGGGGTGTTAGTGACTATGAGTCGCTCTTTGGCAGGGCGGGTTGTGTGGCAACCTTTGCGCTCTAATCGCTGAAATTGTCTATATAGAACGGCTAGACGAATACCGCCGGAGGCGATTGGTACCCCTGCGCGTTGCGTCAAAAGCTCTGCAAGTCTGTCGACTTCGGCCGGGTCGAGAGCATCTAATTGCCTGCCCTGGAGAAATTCTTGAATAGCGAGTTTAGTATCACGGACGACTGATACGAACCGTCTCCGGCGTTCCTGCTCACGATAAATCGAGCCAAATAACAAGGCGCCGGGTGGCATCGCTGACTTGCACGGTGGTTGCAGCTTTGCAGGCATTCGAACGCCAAGACCTCGCAGGGGTCGAAATCGGAGGGATTCAAAGGCAAGACTCAATGCTGGCCGAGCTTCTGCGGCATCTTTCTCCCAGCATCGAAACGAATGAGGCCCCCAAGTCTCGTTCCCCCATTCAGCATGACCTAATATGCCATCGATGATCTCCGGGTCTAGTTTCGCTGCACGAAGGCGATTGGCCAGTCGGTGCCTGAACAGGTTTGCAGGGAGGGGGCAATCAAGTTCTGCAGTCCGTAACAGGGACGTTGGCGTGATTTCGTTCCAAGATAGGGATTCCCGGTCGAGGAAGAAAAACAACGGAAGGCGGCCGCTTGGCTGTCCCGCGCAAGATTGAGCGATTTCCTCGGCCAGTTCGGGCACTAGAGGTTTTATGGTGGCGGCTAACGCTCGGAGATGGGGGATGTAGCGATTGCGTATGAACGAGTTGAGCGACGAAGGAAGCGGTACGGGTCTCCCAGAGCGTTGTTGAATTCCTCCGTGCTTGTCGTCTACGTATACGAGATGTGAATCGAAATCGAAGTGCTGAATTGATTGAAACGGCGATCGGATAGCGCGCCCGCCGGTAGCTGCGAGTAGTGCGGCGAGGGTATAGGCGGTATATGTGTTGTGGAAATGTACGACGTCTCCACTGTCTCTTGCACGGCGAACGGCGCGGGTGGCTTGCTTGACGGCGGTGACCAGCAATTTTTCAACGATAGCCAATCGACTGCCCAAGGCGATTAACTGGGTCTCATCTGAAGGCCTTGGCGATGTCCTATCTAGTAGTGCCGTTACAGTGCTCAGAGTCCACTGTGCGTAGGAATGAGCTCCGGAAAGTGCCGTTTGCGGGTGACTTGCCAGCAGACGAGCGAGAACTGCATCGCGGGTCAGTTCGAAGACTCTCTGCGGAAGTAGTTGATCCAGCATCGATGGCTGAACGCGAGGGGCGATTTTCTTGAGCTCTGTCCGGATCCATAACTCCGGGCTGTCGGCCTCCCCGGGCAGCCCAAGATCACCAAGGTATCTGGCCATCGGGTTGTTCCGGCATGCCAGTTCCAGAATCTTGGCTACCTGTCGGGGCGGCGAAAGTCTGATCATGTCAGCCGATTTGTGAATCCATTTGGCGGACTCAGCATTTGGTAGCCACCCTGGTTTGCGCATCGGCGGAATTCTGATGAAGCTTCCGGTGTGTGCATCAAGCGACCATTCATCGCCTGCGGAGGGGGCGATTGGGATGGCAAGTACAAGTGATGCTCGCCTTCCGAGTGCCAGCGCTGCCCACAACAGTGCCGCGCTCATCGCTAGGCGGGAGGTTGGCTCGGCTGTCAAGGTCGATTGCAGAACCCAGCGCTCGATTAGTAAGGTTTCGGAGGGATTAGGGCGCCACCAACTCCATGGCAGAAACTGCTGCATTTCAGCATTGGCGAGCAGCAGGGTATTAGGTGAGAGACGGCGGGCACCCGGAGAGCTTCCTGGTTCGGGGGTCGTGATAATGAGTTGGACATCGTTGTCGATGGAGCTAATGGTGTGACCATCAATAGCGTCGAACTCGACTTGCTGTTCAAGATTGACCTCATACGTGACTCGGGCGATCTTGGTTTCCCCGTGAAGAAGGTCGGGTAACCCAAACTCTTTGCTGATCTTGTCGCGATGGTTAGCGATGTCCTGTAGGGCGCGACAGGCGAACCAAAATCTTCGGTTGGGTTCGGTATTGGATAGCTCCTTTTCGGTGCGCCTGGCTATACCTGCGTTGAATTGACGAAACGTTTCTAGTTGCTGATTTGGCTGCAGGTGGTTAAAGAAATGCTCCCACTCAGAGGCACGTACGGATGCCATGCGCAGATAGCGAGAAACGGCAGCCAAATTTTCATCCAGGCGGATCCCCCTCTTACTGCGACTGTAGGCGTGTACCAGCACCCAAATGCGGAGTCTGTGTTGCCATCCAGTAGGGTCATCCGTTTCCCTCGGCAACTGTTCTGTCAGTAAGGCAAGCAAATAGCAAGTATCAAGATGGGTCCGGTAATGTTCACGTGCACTCAGTGCAGGAGATAGGGCAATCGCCTCGGGATTGCGACGGCTTCCGCCAAGGGATTTGCTGAGACTAAGAAGATCCGCCGCGTCTTGGTGATGCTCCGACCACGTCTCAAGCGTTGTCAGGGTTGCTTGGGCGACTAAGAACTGAACGAGCGTTTCAAGGATTGCCGCACCGCGATGCGGCAGTAATGCGATCAAGGTCGTGTCACACAGTAGAAGCAGAGTCTGGGCATCTAGGGGGGACTCTGAAAATTGTGCCTGGTAATACGCAATAGCCTCAGTGAGAGCAGTGGTCGGATCGCGGGGGAGTTGTAATGCAGCAGATTTGCTGTGAGGCATTGGTTTTGAGTGGCGAGAATCGATATCCGGTAACTGCATGAATGGGCTGCAGAGCTGCCAGAATACTGCGTTATGCGCTAAATAAACACAATTTAAATCATAAGTTATGATCTAACGGCTGTGCTCTCCGAAGGCATCGCGCCGGGCGGGCCAGAATTTCAATGGGTTAGATCTTTCAGGTCTAACCCATTTTTGTTTTGTGACTACCCTGTGACCAAACGGTGGCTTTTTCGTGACCACCATTCTTCTGGATGTGCTCATTGGTGGTGACCAGCCAGTCCGGTCTTGCCGCATCGGCTGACAGTCGTGCATAGAGCCGGGCTTCGTGGCTGTCGTTCCAGACGATCACGTCATAGCGTTCCGGGTGCTTGATGACCTTGTGGGCGGCAGTGATGTCCTGGCGTTGCCGTTTCTGCTTGGGGAGGCGTTCCTGGCGCAGGCGACAGGCGGCGCAAATCGGGAAGGTGAACCAGCGTCCAGCATAGTCCGCGCTGGCCAGGTAGGCGCCAGCGCGCGAAAGAGGAACTTCGCAAAGTGGGCAATGGCTCATGGTCGCCTCGGCTCGGTGTTTGGCGGATTCAGTCTTCCCGGGCTGGAATCAGGGCCCGGTAGGCGTGCCAGGTGGCATGGCCGGCGATGGGCGCGGTGTACACCAGGCCCAGAAAGCCGGTAACAAATCCCAGCGACACCAGGGCGACCAGCAACGACGCCCAAACCACCATGGCGCCCGGATTGCGTGCGACGACAGCGAGGCTGAGCAGCATGGCCGTGATGGCATCCGTTTTGCGGTCGTACATGAGCGGAATGGCCACCACGCTGATCGCGAAAACGAAGGTGGCGAACAGCGCACCGACCCCGAAGTAGGCGACCACGAATTCGATGTTGTCCAGACGCATGATCGCCGTGACGAACTCACCGGCAGAGGGCAGTCCCGTGTTGTAGAACACGGCGAAAATCACCACCGCGGCTCTCGCCCAGATCAGCCCGACGACGCCGGTAACGAGCGCATAGAGCGCAATGTTCGCCATGTTTCCCCGCCATACGGTGAGCGTTGTGCGCAGGCGCGGCGTTTCGCCTTGCTCGATCTGGTGCGACAGGGCATACAGGCCAAGGGCCAGGACCGGCGCGATCAGCATGAAGGCGCTGCTTGCCGTCAGCGTCAGCCCATACGAGGCGCCATAGAAGAAGGCAATGGTCCAGCCGATCAGGGCAAAGGCAACGCCGTAGAACAGGCTGTTGAATTGGGCAATGAACAGGTCGGCGAAACCCTTTCGCATCCACGTGAACGGAGCCCACGCCGAGACGCGGTTAATGGACTGAAACTCCCGGACGACAGCCGAAAGATGCTGGGGGACGGGTGATGGGGAGGGATCGGAGAAGGACATGATTGCCAGCCTGCAGGGTTGCCTTGAAATAACAATATAGCGCACAGGTCTAATTTGTCTAGGACAATTGTTGGGTGGTGCTTATTGTCCATGCCATAATTCGCCTAAACTGCGCGTGGTTTGGCGCGTTTTGTCCAGGTCAATAATTGCTGGCCTACAATCGGTATATTGCGTCTTTGCATGGAGGAGAGGGCATGAACAAGATTGCGCTGGTCACCGGTGCGGCTGGCGGGGTGGGGCGTGCCCTCGTGGCGCGCTTGGCTGACGAAGGGTGGCAACTGATCGTCGTCAGTCGCGATGCCGGCCGTCTCCAGGATGCCTTCGGGCAGCAGCACCTGCAGGTGGAGGCGGATTGCTCGACGCCAGCGGGCGCCCGGAAAATCCTGGAGCTTGCCCGGGCGCAAGACTTGTTGCCGACCGCGCTTGCCCACTGCGTCGGCAATATCCGCCTGGGCGCCCTGCACCGCATGAGCGAAACCGACTTCAACGATTGCCTGAATGCCAACCTGGTCAGTGCCTTTCACACCCTGGCGGCGTTTGTCGGAGCCCTGCGCGAGGCCCGCAGCCAGGGGTCGGCGGTGCTCGTTTCATCGGCGGCAGCGCGGATCGGAACCGCCAATCACGAGGCCGTGGCGGCAGCCAAGGCCGGCGTCGAGGGGCTGGTGCGAGGTGCTGCCGCAAGCTACGCTGCCCATGGCATCCGGATCAATGCCGTTGCCCCGGGAATCATCGAAACCCCAGCTTCCGCAGGCCTTATCGCCAGCGCGGCCGGTCGTGAGGCGGCGGCCCGGCAGTATCCGCTGCCCGGTATCGGTTCACCGGAGGAACTGGCCGAGTTGATGTGCTGGCTGCTCTCCGCCTCCGCCGCCCGGGTTACCGGCCAGGTGTGGGCGCTCGATGGCGGTTTTTCAAGCATCCGCCCGGTGGTCAAGTGAGCTTCCCGGCAGTGGGTCAGTCGAGCCAGTGAGCGATGGCAACTGAGTCTCCAAAACCGCCCAGCTGCATGGGCTGCGTGCATCACTACGTCACCCACGACCCGGTATTCCGCTACGGTTGCCGTGCCTTTGGCTTCAAGAGCCAGCAGTCGCCGATTCGCGTGGTGCAGGAGGCCTCGGCCCAGCAATGCAGGTTATTTGAGGCCCGGCCGCGAAAGTAAGGCGGCGGCCTGTCAGCGCTTTGCCGTGCTGCGTTTGCCGGACGACTTTTTCGCCTCCTCGCCGGCTCCCGAGCGAGCAGCCGCCGCTTTGAGCGGATTGGCCTGTTCCAGCCAGATCAGCGTATCGACGTAGGACATGAAGCCTTGCAGGTAATCCGGCGACAGGTCGCGCATCGCTTGCAAGGCGCGCAGCACCAGATGCTGGGAGTTCATCGGGCCGGCGTTTTCCGGGGCCTGGGCAAGGGTCTGCGTCAG